>BLLV01000170.1 GCA_011959205.1 Bacteroidaceae bacterium | reverse complement strand
GGAAAGAGATTCCAGGGAATACTCTTTTCCGTAGTATTTGCATATCATTTGCAGGCAGGTGATGCCGCATTGCATGCTGTCGTGTTGCTTGTGAAAAGGAAAAGTACTCATAGCTTTATGCCTTTTTCTTTACTGTGCATCAGTTTGTTCTCTTTGATTCGTTGCTCATTATTTTTACGAAGTGTATAACGCAACAGAATCCATGGTCGGAACCCATGCTCTGTCTGTCTGTTGTAGCTGTAGCAGTGATAGCTGCCATCGTTTGTTCGGGTAATTGTTCCGGGAATTCCCGTGAACTGCTCCAGGGCAACGGATACATAAAAGTCTTTTGTGATATTGTATACCACTTGTAACAGAGAGGAAGAGGGTGCCAGTTGTTTGGTTTGCGAAGTGGCTGAATAGGTATAATCCGAATAATCACAATAAACATTCAGCATCCACTTGTCGAAGTTTTTTGAGAAACCTCCTCCTAAGCTGATTCCTTTTTTGGCTTTATGTCCGGAATAATAGTCATAACTTTGGTAGGCGTAAAAATAGATGTTTCCTCCCTTTTTTAACCGATAATTGGTGTTTACGCCCCATGCCATTTGTTTGAATACTCCACTATTGCCGTATGTATAAGTATAAATGGACTGGTTGCTGTATCCGTTCTCGGTAACCATATCGGTATAGATTTGATACTGTATGCTGGGAGTGATATACCACCCGTTCCGGTGGAAGGCGTAGGATAAGTCTATTTTATGACTGGACGTAGGCAGCAGATACGGGTTTCCTTTGATGGCCACTAGTGAGTCTGTGGAGGTATTGTAGGGATTCAGCATGCCTACGGCCGGTGATTCATTGCTTAAGGTATAGTTTACCCTGACGGAATGATGGTCGTTGAAGATATAATTGCCACTCATTGATGCGCGTGGTTTGAAGTAATGATGGGATACATCGGCGGCTTTCAGCCAAATGCCTTCATAGCCTGCCGAGACCATATAGAGGAACTTTTTGTTAATTTGGCTGCTGAATGATGCATACAGGTATTCGTTCCACTTTTTGTGGCGGAACGTGGGATAGCTCTCGCTGACCTGGCGGATGCGATCGTTGATATAATCCGTGCTGCTGCCCACGTTTAGGCTGTTGATGTCGTTCCAGGTGTACGAATAATCTATATTCATTTGGAATGACGAACGGGAGTTTTTGTATTGGTAGTCATTCTCGTATTTCCAGTCAGGGTAAGTCTCATTGCGGAAACTTTTCTTGCGATTGCCGTTTTTGTTAAATGACAGGGTGGTTTCCAGCATGTTGTCTTTAGCGAAGGTATGCTTGTGAAACAGGCTTCCGGTTTGGATGTTAGATTCATCTCTGCCGTGCGATGAATATTTCAAGTCTCTTTGATAGCCGGTTTCCAATATACCTTCTCCCCATGTTTTTGTCTTTGCCGTGTTTGTTTTCCCATAGATGTGCGCCACCAAATAGTCTTTGGGTGTGGGCATCCACCGGAATTGTAATTCTCCCAACAGCATCTGTGTGTTATTCCGTTGCTTTCCTTGCATGGTTTTCAGGTAATCCTCGTTTTGTTGTGTAGTTTTGCTTTTCGAATCGTCATTGAACTCATATTCGGCGGCGGCTCTTCCGTAAAGGGAATATTTCTGATTGCCCACTTCAAAGTAAACTGCTCCTACGCTTTGTCTTACTGGCAGGTTGTGCCGGTTCATTACCTGAAAGAAAGAATATGGCTTTCTTCTTTTTTTCAGCTTGATGTTGATGATGTTTTTTACATTATCCCGCAGGTATCGGGCATTGACTACATCTATTACTTCCACACTTTCTATGTCTTTGGGGTCGATGGGAGTGATACCCGAGTTCATGCGGTTTCCATCGATCAGGATCAGCGGCGTGCTTCCATCGGCCATTTTGACGTTTTGCAGTGCTTCGTTGGAAATGAGGCGGGGAATTTCTTGCAGTGCCCGATAGGGGTCTCCGCTGCTCTTGGCTGCTTCCGACAGGTAGAATGTTTGTCCGGTGGCGGTCTGTCTCACAGAGTTGCTTACAATTACCACTTCGTCCAATGTCTTTGTCATTTCGGTCAGCAAGGTAAAGGTGCTTTTTGTGTCTTTATTCATCATGAAGAACTTTTCGTCCAGTGGGGTATATCCTATGTAGGATATGTTCAGCTTGTATTCTCCGGATTTTAAATCTTTGATATGGAATTTTCCTTTCGTGTCGGTTAATACCATGCTGATAATGGAATCATTCTGGCTCAAAAGAACCTGTGCTCCGTCTATGCCTTGCTTTTTGTTGTTTTGCACGGTTCCTTCAAATGCGTATTGTGCACAGGCTGCTTGAATGCTGAGCAGGATGCCGAGGATAATTGTAATTGTTCTAATGTTCATATATTTGTTGTATTTGGTTGTGAATAAAGTTGGTTTCTTAATAAATTAACGTCAGCTTGATATAAAGATTAAATATATTCATTTGAATATTAAGAATATAGCAATGGGAGTGTAAATTTATAGTACTTAATTATAATATTTAAACGATTATTACTATGTTCTGAGAGACTAAAGTTACTGAAATTTATTGTATAACAGACAATTTTTGCAAAGAATTTGCTATCCAACAAGAAAAATATATGGTTAAGGATACATCTCATAAGCATCTTAACAAACCCAACTGAATTATTGATTTGCATGCTGATATGGAGTAATATCCATCGGCAGATAAAGTCCACGCTGGTGCGGCTGATGGTCAGTAGGAGTTGCCCCAGCAGGATCAGGTAAATGATTCCCAGGTTCTGATGGGTAATACCTATAT
>BLLV01000169.1 GCA_011959205.1 Bacteroidaceae bacterium | reverse complement strand
AACATTTTCTTTATTCTGCCGATGTGGAAATCTCGTGATATTCATTTATATTTGCATCTGTCAATAATGGAAAGAGAATGAAAAAAATAGGTGCACATGTATCAGCAAGCGGAGGCGTGGAAATGGCTCCCGTTAATGCATTGGAGATAGGAGCGGATGCATTCGCTCTTTTTACAAAGAATCAACGGCAGTGGGTTGCAAAACCTTTGTCTGCCGAGAGTATTGCTCTGTTTAAAGAAAACTGTGAGAAAGAAAGTTTTGATGTCCGGTATATTCTTCCTCACGATAGTTATCTGATTAATTTGGGACATCCTGATAAAGAAGGAGTGGAAAAGAGTCGCGCGGCATTCTTGGATGAAATGCGGCGTTGCGAGCTGTTAGGATTAAAAATGCTGAATTTTCATCCCGGAAGTCATTTGAACAAGATATCAATAGAGGGGTGCCTTGACAGGATTGCCGAATCTGTTAATATGGCTTTGGATAAGACGACAGGTGTGACAGCTGTGATTGAGAATACAGCCGGACAGGGAAGTAATGTGGGAAATGAATTTTGGCATTTGAGATATATTATAGATAAGGTGGAGGATAAATCGCGTGTGGGAGTTTGCCTGGATACTTGCCATACCTATACTGCCGGTTATGATATTGTGAATGAATACGACCGAGTCTTTACTGAGTTTGATGAGGTGGTGGGTAAAAACTATCTATGTGCTATTCACTTGAATGATTCGAAGAAATCGTTGGGCAGTCGGGTAGACCGTCATGACAGTATCGGAAAGGGGCTGATTGGTGTTGATTTCTTCCGCCGTTTCATGCAGGATTCCCGTTTTAACGATATGCCTGTTATTCTTGAAACTCCCGATGATACCATTTGGAGGGATGAGATAAAAATGCTTCGCAGCTTTGAATTATAGCCTGTGGTTTGGTGGAGATGTGGTGATATTCCTAATTCCTTTTAATAGTAAACCTGTAGAGTTGGAAATGATTTTTGTTTGTCTCTTTCTATCTCTATAGCCTTTTGGGGTAACTCCCAAGCTTATGGAGATAACTCCGCAAGCTTGGGAGATAGAAATAATATTACATGTCTTTTATCTCATTCAGGTTCTTCTGGATATCTTCGTCTTTCAACTCGTAATTCATCAAGTTGCCTGCCAGATATTGGTCATATGAAGCCATGTCAATCAGTCCATGACCTGAAAGGTTGAACAGGATCACTTTCTCTTCACCGGATTCTTTGCATTGATTTGCTTCACGTATGGTTGCAGCAATGGCATGGCACGATTCGGGAGCCGGAATAATACCTTCTGCTTGTGCGAACAAGCAACCTGCCTGGAAGGATTCTAATTGCTGGATATCAACCGCTTCCATCAGATTGTCTTTTAATAATTGTGAGACGATAACACCTGCACCGTGATAACGGAGTCCGCCCGCATGTATATTGGCCGGAGAGAAATTGTGCCCCAATGTAAACATGGGCAACAGCGGTGTATATCCAGCTTCGTCGCCAAAGTCGTACTGGAATTTACCACGAGTCAGTTTCGGACACGAAGCTGGTTCGGCGGCAATGTATCGGGTCTGTTTTCCATCAAGGATAGTGTGACGCATAAAGGGGAAGCAGATTCCTCCGAAATTGGAACCACCGCCAAAGCAACCGATAACCATGTCGGGATATTCGCCTGCCATTTCCATTTGCTTTTCGGCTTCCAGACCAATAATGGTTTGATGCAGCGTGACGTGACTTAACACTGATCCTAGTGTATATTTACAGTTGGGAGTGTTCATAGCCAGTTCGATAGCCTCGGAGATGGCTGTTCCCAGTGAACCCTGATAGTTGGGGTTACGGGTGATGATATCCTTGCCGGCACGGGTGGACATGGAGGGAGAGGCGGTGACCGTTGCTCCGAATGTCTGCATGATGCTACGGCGGTAGGGCTTCTGGTTATAGCTGATTTTTACCTGATAAACGGCAGCTTCCAGTCCGAAAACCTTTGCGGCATACGATAGGGCGGCTCCCCATTGTCCGGCACCGGTCTCTGTAGTGACATTGGTTATACCTTCTTCCTTGCAATAATATGCTTGGGCCAGAGCCGAGTTCAGTTTGTGAGAGCCGATGGGGCTGACGCTTTCATTCTTGAAATAAATGTGTGCGGGGGTTCCCAGTGCTTTTTCCAGTCCGTAGGCACGTACCAATGGTGTGCTGCGATAGTATTTGTACATTTCGCGCACAGCTTCGGGGATTTCAATCCATGCATCTGTCTGGTTCAATTCCTGTTGGCAAAGTTCTTTGGCAAAAATGGGGTAGAGATCCTCCGGCTTCAGCGCTTCTTTGGTTTTAGGATTCAACGGCGGCATGGGTTTGGTCTTCATGTCTGCCTGTATGTTGTACCAGTATTTAGGAATTTCATCCTCTGGTAGGATAAAACGTTTCTGTTTTGTGCTCATAATCTTTCAATTTAATAGAATTGTGGTCAAAATTAGGTAAAAAAAGTATTCCTTACTAATTTTCAACTGCTTTTTTGTCGGGAACAATAAAAAAAGGGAGGGACAGAGTAAAAACGTGAAGTTATTTGTTATTATAGGTAGAGATATGGATATTTTGATTAAGTTTGTTTTTTGTTAATGCAAGATAATATTGACATGGAATCTTTACACAAACTATTTATCTATCGTAAGAAGTTGATAAAACCGTACATAGAGCGATTGCTGAAATGGACGGACAGGATAACTTATATGATGTCGGTCTTGTTAATTCTTACATTGGTTTATGAGCATGGATTTCTTATTTCTTTTGAAGAAATGGAGGTGATAAACACGCTATATCGTTTTGTTTGGGGTGTTTTTCTGGTTGATATATCTCTACATCTTTTATTAAATTACTCGGATACCAAGCGTAAATATAGAGGACTGGCGTGGATACTGAGTCTGATGCTTTATCTGACTTTGATTCCGGTTATTTTCCATGAACCGGAGGTACAAGGCGGGATTCATGATTTCTGGTCTTTTTTCCATAGCCGTTTATATCATGTGGTGCTGCTCACTTTGCTTTCGCTGCTGCAATTGTCTAATGGGATAGTCCGGCTGCTGGGCAGGCGCACTAATCCGTCTTTGATCTTTGCATTCAGTTTTCTCATATTTATCCTGATAGGTGCGGCGTTGCTGATGCTTCCGCGTGCCACTTATCATGGTATTTCCTTTATCGATGCTCTGTTTACCGCCACCAGTGCCACTTGTGTTACGGGGCTGGTTTCGGTTGATGTCTCCTCTACATTCACGCCTGAAGGGTTGTCCGTTATTATCATGCTGATACAAATTGGTGGTTTGGGAGTCATGACTCTGACCAGTTTTTTCGCCATGTTTTTTATGGGGAATACTTCGCTCTACAATCAGTTGGTGGTTCGTGATATGGTAAGTTCGCAGTCGCTCAGTTCGCTGCTTTCTACCTTATTATATATATTGGGGTTTACACTGGCGATAGAGTCTGTAGGGATGGGAATTATTTTTTTGAGTATACATGGCACTATGGGTATGGATATTGAAGAGGAACTGGCTTTCTCTGCTTTCCATTCCATCTCTGCTTTTTGCAATGCCGGATTCTCCACTTTGTATGGAAACCTGGGTAATGAACTGGTACTTCATAATCATAATTTGCTGTACATCACTATCTCTTTCCTGATTATTCTGGGAGGTATCGGTTTCCCGATTCTGGTAAATCTGTATGAGACGGTTTCTTATGAAAGCAAGCGCTTGTATCACCGTTATGTCAAAAAGAATAAGAGGACAATCCGTAAAATACATTTATATAACCTGAATACTCGTATTGTATTGATTATGACGGCTATCTTGCTAGTAACGGGGACTGTGGCCATTGTCTTTTTCGAATGGAATCATGCTTTTGCGGGAATGACGGCTACAGAGAAATGGGTACAAGGTTTCTTTAATGCGGCTTGTCCGCGTACAGCCGGGTTCTCTAGTGTAGGTATGACTACTTTCAGTGTGCAGACGTTGTTGCTGATGGTGGTGCTGATGATGATTGGCGGCGGTACGCAGTCTACGGCCGGTGGTGTGAAGGTGAATGTGTTTGCTGTAGTCATGTTGAACTTGCGTGCTATTCTTATAGGTGCCGATAAAGTCAATATTTTCAACAGGGAGTTGTCTCATGATTCCATCCGGCGTTCCAATGCCACATTGATTCTTTATCTGCTGATTGTTTTTGCGGGTATCTTCAGTTTAAGCATTCTAGAGCCGCAGGCTTCAGTGATGGCGTTGGTTTTTGAGTGTACTTCGGCACTCAGTACGGTAGGTTCAAGCTTGGATCTGACACCTACTTTGGGAAGTGACAGCAAACTGATTGTCATTGTTCTGATGTTTATCGGGCGGGTAGGTGTGCTTACTTTGATATCCAGCCTTATTAAACAGAAAAAAATAACGAAATATAAATATCCGAGTGATAACATCATAATCAACTAGTTATGAAATACATTATTATTGGTTTAGGAAATTACGGTGGTGTGTTGGCTGAAGAGCTTTCCGTATTGGGACACGAGGTAATAGGAGTGGATACAAACGAACATCGCGTGGATGTGTTGAAAGATAAAATTGCAACTTCCTTTATTATTGATGCTACGGATGAGCAGTCGCTCAGTGTGCTGCCACTGAAAGATGTGGATGTGGTTATTGTTGCTATCGGTGAGGACTTTGGTTCTTCGGTGCGTGTGGTGGCACTGCTGAAAAAGAAAGGGGTGAAACATATCTATGCCCGTGCGGTGGATGATGTGCATAAGACTGTGCTTGAGGCTTTTAATCTGGACAGTATTCTGACGCCAGAGAAAGAAGCGGCACGCAGCCTGGTCCGGTTGCTGGATCTGCATGTCCATGTGGAGTCTTTCCGGATTGACGAGGAACATTATGTGATGAAGTTCAAGCTTCCTTCTTGTTTTGTAGGCTATAAGGTGAGTGACCTGTCATTGGAGACAGAATTTAATCTAAAAATCATCGCATTGATAAAAGGGGAGAAAGTGTTGAATAGTTTGGGGATTTCGATATGGGAACGCCAAGTGGAAAATCATTTTGAGGAAGATTATGAGTTGGAGGAAGAAGATCAGTTAGTCTGCTATGGACTTTATAAGAATTTTATGGGCTTTTGGAAAGCGTTGTAGGCAAGGATCTTTTCAATAAAAGAATATTTTTTTCTAAGTGAGATTAAACTTTTTCTTTTTTATTTAGTCTAATCAGATAAATAATTTAGTTTAGTTTTTAGTTTTCTCTGAAAGTCGGCCAATGTGATATTGCCCGGCTTTCGCTTTTTATGGAGGTTTTCTTGTGAGTGTCCGTTACTTTTTGTTACTTTGTCACTTGGAAATAGAGAATTAAATGAAACAGGTATATTTTTTATTTGTCGTTGTACTGGTTATAATGAGCAGTTGCGGAGGTAAGAAAGAAGCTTCCGCTAAAGTGGAACAGTTGATGTTTCAGATAGAGAGTGTAGATAGTGTGACAGGTTTGCAGCGTATGCGTGTCTCGCGTGTTGACGAATTGATTGTTAGTAGTGGGAAAAAATATCGTCTATTTATAGAACGTGCTCCTAGTGATTCTTTGCCTAATGTTAGAAGTGATATGGGGTTGTTTTCCGATAACCGTGCTATTGTTAGAATTCTGCACGAGAATGGACATAGACTTTTTTCTAAGATATTTACTAAGCATAGTTTTTCGCAATTTTTGAAGCCTACTAATTTTCCTCACTATATTTTGGAAGGTGTGGTGTTTGATGAAGAAAAAACTCGAACAGGAAAAAATATAGTATTGGCAGCCAGCGTGAGTTTTCCTCAGACAGATATGTATGTTCCTTTCTCGATAACCATTACTCCTGAAGGAAAAATGAGTATATCTAAAAATGACGATATGGAGGAGCTTCCTCCTATGTTGGGCGATACCCTTAATTAAATATAAAGTGCTGGAATATTTTTTCGTGTCATAATCTTTTTAGATGGTTGGTTGTTGGTATAACATAACTAACTAAAAAATAAATTAGATTATGAGAAAGATTTTATTTTTGATGGCTATGCTGGTATGTTCTCTTCAGCTTGCCATGGCAGGCGATGTCGTGACTCGCGATATGAATAAGCTTCCTGCTGCCGCGCGTGAGATGATCGGTAAGCATTTCCCCCAGATTAAAGTTGCATATATCAAGATTGAAAAGGATTTGTTTCAGACCACTTCCTATGATGTGAAGTTGGCTGATGGCATTGAATTGGAGTTTAATTCAAAAGGAGAGTGGCTGGAGATAGATTGCAAGAACAAGGCTGTTTCTTCTACTTTTATCCCTCAGACTGTTTCCAAGTATATGAAAGCTAATTATAATGGGCTTAAAACGGTGAAAATAGAACGTAACCGCAAAGGATATGAACTGACACTGGAAAATGGGTTGGAAGTGGACTTCGACCAGTTTGGTGGCTTTTTGAAATTGAGTGATTAAAAAAAGAACTTTCTTTAAGGAGAAAAGAATGTGTCAAAATGAAAACAATTCATCATTTTGACACATATTTCTTAGAATCCGCTTTTATAGCGGACAAACATTAATCCATTTGTTTATACTCTTTTGCTAATCCACCTTCGCTGGTTTCCTTATATAAAGAAGGAAGATCATGGCCGGTCTGCTTCATTACTTCTACCACTTTGTCAAAGGATACACGGTGATTGCCGTCTGTAAAGGCGGAATAGATATTGGCGTCAAGAGCCCGGGCCGCCGCGTAGGCATTTCGTTCGATACAAGGAATCTGTACCAATCCGCATACCGGATCGCAAGTCATTCCCAAGTGATGCTCCAAGCCCATTTCGGCTGCATATTCTATTTGTGCCGGGCTGCCTCCGAATAATTGGCTGGCAGCGGCGGATGCCATTGAACATGCCACACCTACTTCGGCCTGACAGCCTGCTTCGGCTCCTGAAATGGAAGCGTTGTGCTTTACTATATTGCCTATCAGTCCGGCAGTGGCCAGTGCTCTTAGAATCCGCATGTCACTGAAGTCACGGCTTTTTTGCAAGTGATAAAGTACAGCCGGAACCACTCCGCATGATCCGCAAGTAGGAGCAGTGACTATTCTACCCCCTGAGGCGTTTTCTTCACTGACTGCCAGGGCGTATGAGAAGACCAACCCGCGGGAACGTAGATTGTCTTTGTAGCCTTTTGCTTTAATATAATAGGTGGAGGCTTTTCTACGCAGATTGAGTGGACCGGGTAATACGCCCTCCTGATCCAAGCCACGCTCAATGGCTTCTCTCATGGTTTTCCATACTTCTGCCAGATAGTCCCAAATGCCTTCGTCTTCACATTGCTGAACGTATTCCCAGTAATTGCGTCCGGTACGTTCACACCAGTAGAGGATTTCACTCATACGGTTCATATCATAGATATCCGGAGTTGAGCCATTGTCGTGTCCTTCTTCGGCCAAAGCACCGCCGCCTACACTGAAAACAGTCCATTCGTCCGTCACTTTTCCTTTTTCATTCAATGATTTGAAAGTCATTCCATTGGGATGAAACGGATAGAAGACATGGGCTTTCCAGATAATCTCTGTAGGCGCATGTGGTTGCAAGGTATCTAAAATGGCTACATCAGTCATGTGACCTTTACCGGTAGCGGCGAGACTTCCATAAAGGGTGACTTGGAAAGCTTTGGCTTCGGGATGTTTTCCTAAGAAGATTTCAGCAGCTTTGCGCGGCCCCATGGTATGACTGCTGGACGGACCGGTACCGATGCGGTATAGTTCTCGGATAGATTTCATTTCGTTTTATAAGGTTAGTTGTTATGCGCAACAAAGGTATAAAATAAAGGGGGAAAGTTGCAAGAAAGGAAAAGAAAAAACTCTCTTGACAAATAGGAAAGTTGTCAGGAGAGTTTGGAAAGATCATCGGTAGGATTTAGCGTATTGTCTTTATTTTAATTTTTTTTGTATGCCTTTGTCACCGACAACAAAATACTGATTGTTTTCAATCAGTATGGCTCGTCCGCGCTTTTTTTTCCGATTTTCTTTATTGTCTACATTTATGCCAATGACCTTGCCGTTATAGAAACTGGAAATATCTTTGAAAATGGTATGTCCCACAATGATGTGTTTTGCTTTATAACGGTCCATGATCATTTGCAGAGAGTCTTTTGCCAGCGGATTGTATTTGGCATCGGTACGTACCAGGCCTCGATACCAGATGGGGCCGCTGTTTCCATACAAGAAGGCTGTGAGTGGCGAGAGCGCTTTGCGTTCTTTTTTCGACATAAATAGTCCTTTGCTCATTTCTTTATTGACAGTGGGGATGCTCAAGTTCTTGTCGTAAAACTCCTTGCCCAGTCCGGCATGCACATATAGGTCGTTACCTATCATTTGCATGGTGTTACGGGTTCCCAGCCATCTGCCCAGCTCAGTGTTAGGACTGAATAGTCGGGGGTATTTCATTTTTAGCCTTTCAGCCAGTACTTTATATTTTCCTTTGGTGTATCGAAGGTCATTGGCTAGTACCATCGGCTCATGATTTCCCAGCATGAACGATACATGTCCTCCGGCTTTGGCTGCTTCCTCTTCCAGTTTGTAGAATAGCCAGAAGATTTGCGGTACATCTTTTCCTCTATCAAAAATGTCCCCTATAATCATCAGGTGGTTTTTTCCGAAGCTCCATTGGTAGTCTTTGTCAATGATATGGTTTCCTTGCAATAGACTGATGACACAGTCCAGTCTTCCATGAGGGTCGGACATGACAAATACTTTGTCTGCCTGAGGATAATTCCATTCGGGACGTTTCACCGGGTGCAGTTTTACATCAAATGGAAACCTGCCTTTGTGGTCTATTACATGCAGGGTAAAGTTTTGAGGTAATGTGGTATAAGTAGTATCAATGATATTCCCTTTCTTGTCTACACTGATTACTCTGGTTTGGCCGTCGGGCTGATACAGTACGTATGGGCCGTCGGCCGTTAATTCTTCTTTTTTCTCTTTGTCTTTCTTCTTGTCTTTGAAATCAAGAGTTCCGGCACTGAGGCCGGAACTGATGAATGTGAGGATGAATGCAAGAAGAAAGTAGTTGATAAAATTAGTCTTGCTTGTCATCGAATTGGGTTTTGAATTATTTAATCGTCATATCCTGGATTCTGTTTCATATTAGGATTTGCATCCATTTCTTTTTTGGGAATAGGAAGTAGAATTTTATAGAAATTCCAGTCATATTCCATGTAAGTAGTATTATGTTTGGTCTTGTTTATATCACTGTCCTTTACATCGATTCGTTTGACTGTCATTCCATTTCTGATAACATCGTACATACGATGTCCTTCTGCTACCAATTCTTTACGACGTTCGTCTAATACATTTTCTAATGTTAATGTTTTTCCTTCCACTGAGTTTTCTGGATTAGCTCGTTGTACTATAGGATTCAGATATTTCACTGCTTTGGCATTGTTTCCTGTTTGTACGGCTGCTTCTGCAGCATTCAAATAGGCTTCTGAAAGGCGTATAAGCGGAATATTGGCATCGGTTATGTTTTCTCCTTGCTGAGGTTGGTATTTATTGACGTATGCGTAGTATTTTTTGTCAAAACTCAAGATTTTCAGCCGGACATCTTTGGGATCTTTCTTTAATAACTGATAAAAAGAGCAGGTAATACACATATCGTCATAACCGTTGTATGAGTTCAAATATCCCATGCTTTCTTTGCCCGGACTGTCTGTAGTCAGATTGACAATTTCGAATAATATCTCACCAGGATTGGATGCTGATGCGTCATTGCCCCATGCGGTTGGATATTCTTCGTTTGTCCAAAGAGCGTAACCTTCTTTTTCTGCACCCTTTATTGCATTTTCAGCCATTGTCAATGCTTCATTGTATTCTCCTTTATATAAATATATTCGGCTCAACAATGTCATAGCAGCCCATCTGTTTATTTTTCCTTTATTGAAATCACCGCTCAGTAACTCTGTACTGTTTTTGAGGTCGGAAATAATTTCCGTATAACATTCGGCTACTGTATTTCGTGCAGGTTTACTGTCTATAGTTGATAAATCTTTTACAATGGGTACACCTAATGAAGCTCCGTTATCTTTTAGGTAGGGGTAACCGAAAATACGTGTCAGGTCGAACAGTGCCATACCACGGATGGCTAATGCTTGGCCCTTTAAATCATTTTTACATTCGGTTTCATCTTTATCTATAGATAATTTATCAATATTCATTAGAATCAGATTACAGTTCTGGATAATAGAGTACAGATATGACCAATGACTACTGGGACCATTGTCTTTGGTGAAATTGAAACGGTAATAATTACCGGTTCGTTTCGTTGAACTTACAGCCTGCATGTCATCCCCGGTTACATCTCCATAATATATTAAACGGCCAGAGTATGCATCTGAACTTTGCATTGTGCTGTAGATTCCATTCAATGTGAATTCAATATCTGACAATACATTGATACTGGTTTCTGTATCCACTTGCGTGGAGGGTTCTAAATCTAGCCAGTCATTTCCGCACGAAGTAACGGCAAACATAATGGAACTGATAAATAAATATTTAAATACTTTCATAATTCAAGTTTTTAATGGGTTAGAAATTAACGCTTAAACCAAAGGTTACAGTCTTCAAAGGAGGAGTCCCCCAGATGGCACTACCACCACTGACAGCTTCAGGATCATAATAATCATAAGCAGCCCATGTCCAAAGGTTGTTTGCGGAAGCATATACACGCACATTGTCAACTCCTATTTTTTGTGTCCATACCTTAGGTAGGGTTATTCCAAAAGTTAATGTTTTTAGACGGATAAAGTCAGAACTGTGTAACCTGCGAGTGGTAGTAGACTTGTTCATCGCTACATCGGGACTTTCAATAAATAGTTCATATTTTGTGATATCACCTGGTTGTTTCCAACTTTCGCGATAATAGGTTGGTATATTTGCTTCTAGGTCGTTACCACCATGCTCTGTTTTTTGTGCCCAATTGTCATAAGAATAACCGCCAAATTGATAAGAGAACATGAAGCTTAAGTCGAACCATTTATAACGTAATGTATTTGATAAACCTCCAATAACATTAGGCTCTGCATGCTTATCTAATACAATAGCATTGGCTTCACTATATTTTTCTGTAATATCTTTTATATAGTTGCCGTTTTCATCCAAATCATTGGTATAGAATTGAGGAGCACCTGTTTCAGGATTGATTCCTGCGAACTCTATCATATAAAATGTGCGGTATGATTTTCCTACTTTCCGTATTTGGGTACCACTGATAATTTCTGTTTGCATGCCATCCAATGTCACGATTTCATTTTTGTTGTGCGAGATGTTGAAAGTGGTATTCCAAGAAAAATCTTTAGTTTTTATATTGGTTGAGCTGATTTCCAGTTCCACGCCCTTGTTCTTTACTTCACCAATGTTCATAAGATAGCTTCCGAAACCTGTTGTCATAGAGATAGGGCGATCCATCAACAAATTTTTAGTAGTACGGGTGTAGTATTCCAAAGTTGCATTTATTCTGTTGAACAAATTGAAATCCAGACCTAAGTTAAGGTTGTAATTAGTTTCCCATTTTAAATCTGTATTTTTAATTTGTGATTGGATAATGCCTGGTTGTTCCAAATAACCATTGGTTAAACTGCTCAAACCCATATATCCGAAATAGTCAGATGGAAGTGTGCCATTGACACCATAGGATGCACGTAGTTTTAAATCGGTCAGCCAATCTTTGGCCGGATTCATGAATTCCTCTTCAATCATACGCCATGCGGCAGATACTGACCAGAAACTACCCCAACGGCTGTCTTTATGCAAACGGGAACTACCGTCAGTACGGAAACTACCACCTAGATAATATTTATTTTTATAGTCATAGTTTACACGTGTCAGATAAGATACCATGCGGGTTCTGGTAGAGCTGCCACCAACGGATTCGGTTTTCATACCATTGCTTATTTCATCTTTGTCTGCTGTAGCGAAATTAGTTGCATACCCTGACAGATAGTCACGATATTGGTCATCAATTTCATAACCTGCCAATGCGTCAAAATGGTGATCGTCGGCTATATTAAACTTATAACTCAGTTGGTTTGCCCATACCATTTTCTTGTATTCGTAGAATTTTTTGCTCATGCCGCCATTTACATCCTCACCATTGGAAGTGCGGGGATCACTCCAATCCTTGCCTTTAGTGTTGGTGTAGTCATAGCTGAATGTTGATTTGAATTTTAAGTTTTTAATAAATTCATATTCGCCATAAATAGTGTTGAAAGCACGATTAACATATTCACGTTGATAGTCGTAAGTTGCAGATAATAGTGGATTACGATCACCGTTGCGGATAAAATCGCGGTTCCAGCTTCCATCTTCATTGTATGGTGTGTCTGAGGGGACAACAGCGTTACGTGATGAATAGAAAGGAGAAGTGTAGGATGTACCTTCACCATATACATCTTGATTAACGGTAGCGAATAACATATTTGCTCCTAATTTTAATTTATCAGTTGCTTGATAATCTACATTTAAACGTCCGCTGATACGTTCTAAACCGGAGTTGATAGCAATACCTTCTTGTTTTAGGTAAGAGATAGATGAATAATATTTGAATTTGTCTGTTCCACCAGAAACGGAGGCTTCATAAGTCTGATGATTTCCTTTTTTGAACATGATATCATCCCAATCGACATATCCACACCAAGGAACAGGAGCATAGTCATCAATATTTTCATCAGCGTATGCTATGGCTTCATCTTGACTATCTCCATCTCTTAATGCACCGGCTACTAAACCGTTATAAATATATTCGCGGCGTTCTTCACCACCCATAACAGGACGATAATCCATTGCGAAATCAGAACTACCCCAATCTGCTTTGAATGAAATCTGCGGTTTTCCATTCTTGCCTTTCTTAGTAGTAATAAGTACTACCCCATTGGCAGCACGTGAACCGTAAAGAGAGGCGGCTGCAGCATCTTTAATAATTGTTATGTTTTCAATATCAGAACTGTTGATTGTTGACATAATGTCAAGGCCTGCATCTGAACTCATAGTATTGATAGAACCTGAACGCATAGGAACACCATCAATAACGTACAATGGGGAATTACTGGCATTAAAAGACCCCATACCGCGAATATTCAAAGAGGAAGAAGCTCCTGGTTGACCTGACGATGAACTGAATTGTACACCGGGCGCATTACCTTGCAATAAATCTTTGAATGAAACAGCCGGAATATCTTTCATCTTATCTGCCTTTACATTAGAAGCGGAACCAGCGTATGCCGACTTCTTGAAAGTACCATAACCGGTAACAACCACTTCTTCCATGACATTATTATCGGGAGTCATGACTACTTTCAGTATCTTTCCGGCAGTGGCTTTAATTTCCTGCTTGCCATAACCTATATAGGAAATAATCAAAGTGGCAGGTATACGGTCTACATCTAATGAGAAGTGCCCGTCCAAATCAGTAGTAGTTCCATTTGTAGTACCTTTGACCAAGATATTCGCTCCAATAATAGGTTCTCCCGTCTCATCCAGTACCGTACCGGTTAATGTTGTTTTCTGTTGAGGAACAGCAGACTCTTTTTCCTCAATTTGCTTGATAGCAATAACGCCGTTGTGAACTGAATAGGTCAAACCGCTATTCATAAGACATTTATCAAGCACATTGGCTATTTTTTCGTTATTTACATTTAGGTCTTGGACTTTTATTTGCCTCACATCATTGGTGCTATACATAAAAGTAAAGTCGGTTTGTCTTTGGATTTCCCAAAGTATTTCACTCAACGTGGCATTCTTGAATGCTGCTGTGACAGTGGTTTGTGCAAACACTTTGTTGGCTGCCTGCATAAAACCTGTAGCAATGATACAGAAAAATAGGAACGTAATCCACAAACGTTTACTACTTTTACCGTGATTGGTGTAGTTGTGTTTCTTGTCCATAATACATCATTTTTATTAGTTATAGAATGTGATTGTTTTGTTATTGACTTTTACGTGTACCTTTTGGGTTTCTTCTAGCAAACGTACAAACGGAGTGATTTCCGAATACCGATCTACATTGCATCCAAAGCGTAAGTCTTTTATTCTTTCATTGGCAAAAATTACTTCCATGTCATACCAGCGTGATAGTGTTTTCATGATATCTTCCAGCCGCTGGTCTTTGAAGTGGATTTTTCCTTTTACCCATGAGGTGTAAAATCCGGCATCTACCATGCGTATCTGTATGCTGTTGTTTTCAAGGCTGATCGTTGCTTGTTGGGAGGGTTTTAAAATACAACTTTCTCCTGTTTCAGTATTTACTTTGACAGAACCGTTTACCAAAGTTGTCTGATACTCTTCTTGTGGATAAGCAGAGATGTTGAATGTGGTTCCTAGCACTTCTACTTGCATGCCTTGAGTACATACTACAAACGGTTGCCCTGTTTTGCAAACTTCAAAATAGGCCTCACCTTCCAGTTCCACTTTACGCGGACCGTTATCAAATGTCACAGGAAAACGGAGACTGGTCATTGCGTTCAGATGCACTTTTGTTCCATCACTTAATAATAGAGCATATTCACCACCTCGTGGAGTTTCCACCTTATTATATATAGGTTTGTTTTCTTTAGTTGTTTTTTGGGGTATTACTTGGTAATTCAGCATCGTAGAGTCCATGTGGACTTGGGGTCCGTCTATTTTCTCAAGCAGACTTCTTGCTTCTTTATTGATATGGATTGTTTGGCCGTTGTCTAGTGTCAGGATAGCCTTGGATTCTCCAGGCAGAATGGATTGTACAATGGGCTGTTTGTCCGAAAGAGAAACGGAAGAGGTGAATTTCATGGAAATACCTATAAAAAGAACGGGTAACAGAATGACTGCGGCATAACTTGCTATTTTGATATATCTGCTTCTGTTATTATTTCTTTTGATTCGTTTTTCCACTTCTTTCCATCCGGATGAAGGATTGAATATCGTATTTTGACGGAAATGCTGTTTTTGGTTTTCTTCATCACAGATCTTATTGAATAAAGTTTCGTGTGCTGTAGATTCTTCTCTCCAAGCGGTTAGTTTTGTTGTTTCTTCTGGAGTTATTTCGCTCGACAGATACCTTGCGATAAGGTTAGCTATATAGAAATCTTGTTTTATCATATTTTGACCTGTTTTTTATCTCTTTTATAATAAAACCGGTTTCTTTAAAAACAGGGTGAATAAAGGAACAACTTTTTTTGAAAAAAATAAATTAGTGTTGTTTTATACAAAGAAAAAGAGCAGGTAATAATAGCCTTTCAGGTACTCTCTGAGTTTCTTGTAGGCTATTTTTTTTAATGTGTGGACTGTTTCTGTAGATATGTTTAGTCTGTTTGCTATTTCTGCATTTTTTTTTCCTTCCAAAGCTAGTCGCATGATGGATTTCATTTGGTTGGGTAATTTGTCTATGGCTTCAGAAACGATACGATAAGTTTCCTTTTCGATGATGGCGTCATGAAAAAAAGAGTCTTTCTTCTTCTCGATCACATTTTTGGCGTATTCATAGACTACTTTTGAATGCTCCAGTTCGTTGAGTGCTTTATTGCGTACAGCTGTATATAAAAATGCTTTTACTTGATGCAGATAAAAAAAATCTTCTCTTATTTGCCATAGTTTGGCAAATGAATCTTGTACAATATCTGCTGAAGTTTCTTGATTTTCTGTATATTGGTTAGCAAATAAGCATAGGGCTACATAATATTTATTGAAAATATCATGAAACTCTTGCTCATTAAGCTTTATACTTATCATTGTATGAGAAGTTCCAGTTACCACCTTTGCTTTTAATTTCCTCTAATTTCGATGCGAATATAGAGAAAATTAATTGGAAACGGTTTCTTCTTCTATTAAAATATTATTTCAAATCTACTACAGTAATGCCTGCTCCACCAAATTGTACGTGTTCGTCTTGATAGTGTGCTACTCCTGAAACACTTTCCAAATAGTTACGAATCAGGGTGCGCAGTATGCCTGTACCCGTTCCGTGAAGGATGCGTACGCGATCTATTCCCAACAGTATGGCGTCATCAATAAAATAGGTTACTGCCTGTATGGCTTCATCGCCGCGCATACCGCGTACATCAATGTCTTGTTTGAAATTTAGTTTCTTTTCATATACCCGGTCTTGTGTCTCACTGCTGACAAAAGTACTTTTTGCCATTGTTTTTTGGGGAGTCTGTGCCGGAGTGCAACGTTCCAGTCTGTCTAGTTTCACATTTGTTTTTATCATTCCGAACATGACTACTGCATTTTTCCCATTTATTTCCAGTACTTCTCCTATACTGGACTGGCCTTTGATTTTGACAGGAACACCTACAGTGACAGGTTGTATTTTAGGTGTTGTAGACTGGGGAGAATCGGCTTTAGCCTTCTCTTTCCTGTCTTTCTTCCGTTCTTGCTTCTCGCGTAGTTTCTCCATTTTGCGAGCGATTTTGTCTTCTTGGCTTTTTTTCTCGATATCTTCTATTTCATTTTTGAAATCAGCCAGTTCCTGACGTGCCAGTCGGGTGCGTTCCTTGTCGGCTTGCGCTTCCTTGATGATGCGGATAGTATTTTCGATGCGGGCATTTGATTCCTGCAATAATTTTTCTGCGTCTTCTTTGGCCTTTCGCAAAATCTCTTTACGGCTTTTCTCCAACTCCTGTATTTCTTCTTCGTATTTGGCGATGGTTTCTTCCATTTGCTTTTCTCGTTTACGGATGTTTTGACGTTTGGTTTCCCAGTAACGTTTGTCACGTACAATGTCTTGTAGATATTTATCGGCATTGATATATTCGCTACCTACAATTTCGGACGCATCGGCTATCACTTCTTCCGGCAAACCTATTTTTCGGGCTATTTCTACAGCGAATGAACTTCCCGGATTTCCTATCTGCAATTGGAACAGAGCTTGCATTAAGTGTCTGTCATATAGCATGGCGCCATTAACCACACCTTCGTGATCTTCGGCAAAATGTTTCAAATTTTGATAGTGGGTGGTGATAACACCGAATGTGCCTTTTTTATTGAAACGTTTCAACACAGCTTCGGCTATGGCTCCGCCAATTTGCGGCTCTGTACCTCCGCCGAACTCATCAATGAGGATGAGGCTGCGTTCGTTACAGTTTTTCATCATTGTTTTCATGTTGGTAAGGTGCGAGGAGTAGGTACTCAGATCGTCTTCAATGCTCTGTTCGTCGCCTATGTCTATAAAGATACTGCCAAATAATCCGGCATGGCTACGTTCATGCATCGGAACCGGCATTCCACATTGTAACATATATTGCAGTAATCCCACCGTTTTCAGACAGACGGATTTACCTCCAGCATTCGGTCCGGATATAATAAGGATACGTTGATTCAGATTCAGTTCTATATCTAGTGGGACAACTTTTTTATGATGCTTGGCCAGCGAGAGTTGCAGTAGTGGGTGTATGGCCATGGTCCAGTCCAAAATCTGTTTGTCTTCCAGTGATGGTTTGATGGCATTTGTCTGAATAGAGAAATGGGCTTTGGCACGGATGAAGTCAATTTCTGCCAAAAACTCGTATGACTGGAGGATGGCGGGGACCTGTGGACGGATGACGGCAGAGAAATCTGTCAGGATACGGATGATTTCCCGTCGTTCTTCTCCTTCCAGTTCTCGGATTCTGTTGTTTGCTTCCACTACTTCGGACGGTTCTATGAAAACTGTTTTGCCTGTGGATGATTCATCGTGTATGATTCCTTTGATTTTCCGTTTTACCCCCGGTGCGACAGGAATGACGAGTCTTCCGTCACGCATGGTAGGAGTTACATCTTTGTCAACATAACCTTCTGCTTGAGCGTTGCGTAGAATTGTATTCAAACTGCGTGATATGCTTCCGGCTGTCGAAGCCAATTCTCTGCGGATGCGTAATAATTCGGAAGAAGCATTGTCTTTGATTTTTCCGAATTTATCTAAGATGTTGTTTATACGTGTAATAAGCTGGGGAAACACGATGATATCCCCTGCCAGTCTCCGTAGGGCAGGGTAGGGGGAGTTTCCTTCTTCTTGTTCTTCATCATCCGGGGTCGGTGTCAGGAAACGGATGATATCGCGGATCGTTTCTAAGGAACGGCGTAAATCGAACAGTTCCTGCTCATCCAAATACATACCTTCTACACGGATACGTTTTAATGATGGGCGCACATCGAAAAAATATTGGTCGGGAAAACTGTCTTCCTCTTGTATGATGTGTATGAATTCCATCACCTGTTCCAGCCATTCATTAATGTCTTTAAAGGATTCGGAGAAATTCATTCCGTCTACTCTTTCTTGGCCTAATGTGCTAAGACATTTATCTTTTAGTAAATGACGGATGGAATCGAAGCCTATTTTCTGTTCGAAGTTCTGAGGGTATATCATGATTTATTTCTTTCGTTTATTATTCGTATGCAAAAATACGATTTGAAAATTTCATGGCAAAAAAACTGGTAAACTATTTGCATATTTAAAATAAAGTCGTACCTTTGCACCGATTTCAACGGAAAGCACTTCTGATAAAGAAGTTTTGGAGAGGTGGCAGAGTGGTCGATTGCGGCGGTCTTGAAAACCGTTGTAC
>BLLV01000168.1 GCA_011959205.1 Bacteroidaceae bacterium | reverse complement strand
ACCCGAAGTAGTTGTTCACCGCATTGGAAAGGTAGGTCGTATTCGTGCCGGATACAAAAAGATATTATTTTACTGATTATCAATATGATTACTCTATTGTCATGAACAGATATCTCATATTGTTATTTGAATCAATTCTAGATAAATTCAAATATCTCCTAGAATTTATATCTTGAATAAATACCTTTACATATCACCTAAAGAACTTACTAAATAAACCTTCCATTCTTTCGTTTGTTTCATTTAAATTATTATTTTTGTAACCGCGGTTACAGTAACACAAATTACTAAAGCTTATGAAATTCTATAATAGAGAAAATGAACTGGCAGAGTTGAAAAGGATACAACGCCTGTCTTTTGAAGAAAATTCACGCCTCACAGTTATAACAGGAAGACGTAGAATAGGGAAAACCAGCCTTATAATGAAGGCTGTGGACGAAATGCCTACTGTATACCTATTTGTAGGCAGAAAGAATGAAGCTACTCTCTGTAGTGAGTTTATCCCCCTCATTTCGGGCACTTTGAATATCTTTGTACCAGCAGAGATACGGTCTTTCAGTTCATTATTTCAATATATGATGGAAATAGCGGGACAAAGGGCATTCAATCTGGTTATAGATGAATTTCAAGAGTTCTATAATATTAATAATTCCATTTATAGCGATATACAAAACATTTGGGATCGTTACAGAAAAGAGACCAAAATGAACCTGATTGTCTGTGGATCCATTTATTCTTTGATGAATAAGATCTTTCAAAATAATAAAGAGCCGTTATTTGGGCGTGCCGATAATATTATAAAGCTTTCACCCTTCAGCCTCCCTGTACTTAAAGAAATTATGTATGATTATTATCCAACATATACGAATGACGATTTGTTGGCATTGTATACATTTACCGGAGGTATACCCAAATATGTTGAATTGTTTTGTGACAATCGTATATTGAACATCAATGGAATGATCGACTTCATGGTCCGTGATAACTCCCCGTTTACAGATGAAGGAAAGAACCTTTTAATAGAAGAATTCGGCAAAAATTATGCGACCTATTTTTCTATTTTAAGTGCCATAGCAAATGGCAAAAACACACAGGCAGAAATAGAAGCGGCTTTAGGGAATAAAAGCATTGGCGGTTATTTGAGAAGACTGATTGAAGATTACAATATCATTGTACGCCAACGCCCTATTCTATCAAAGGAGGGAACACTGGCTATCCGATATGAAATACAGGATAACTTTATCAGTTTCTGGTTTAACTATTTTGATAAGAACCGCTCTCTCATTGAAATAAAGAATTATATGGCATTACGTTCCATTATCAAGGCTGACTATCCCACTTATTCCGGAAAAATGTTGGAGCGTTATTTTAAGCAGAAGTTTGCAGAAAGTTTCCTTTATAAAGATATAGGCTCTTGGTGGGAGTTAAAAGGCGATGCATATGAAATTGACATTGTAGCCCTATGCCTGGAAAAAGATAAGGCGTTTGATCTCTACGGCAACCGCCTTATCTTTTTCC
>BLLV01000167.1 GCA_011959205.1 Bacteroidaceae bacterium | reverse complement strand
AATTCATCAAAGACAGGCAACTTACATTGTTTTAAGTTATATCGAACTGACGTTAGCATAAATGTTAGGAGATTCAATTTTCTTTTGTACATTTGCACCGCTTTTGAAAACAATATGAAAGTAACAATCTAATATATCAATATTATGAAGAAGACCATTTTTTTGAAAGGAATACTCGTTGCAGCAATTTTATTCATTGCCAACCTTACAGTTTTTGCAGGAAATCCGGGCGACAACCTGATTCACAATGCAGAAGAAGTAAATGGAGTAGTTATTTCGGAAACTATTTTTAAAATGGACGGCACCATACTCACCAATTACATGAAGCACAATTACAAATATGATGCCAACAACCAACGCACTGAAGACGAGGCACAAAAATGGAACAGCAACAAAAACCGCTGGGAAAATGACCTCTGCATCCGTTATACATACAATAACAAAAGTATGACTACTGAATATTACAAATGGAACTCTAAAAAGAAAGAATATATATTAGTACCTGAAATGACCGTAACTATGGACAGATAAATCTATTCTAACAATCTAACACTTTTCATAAAAACTCTACGAAAGGGCAACCGTGACGGTTGCCTTTTTGCATATAAAAAAGCCAATTCTGACTTTAATATGAAGTCTGATACAAAAAGAATGGTTATCTTTGCAGGCAAATACATAGATAATAATCAAAAAAACAAATAGATAATGGCTTTACAATGTGGCATTGTCGGTCTTCCGAACGTAGGAAAATCGACCCTTTTCAATTGCTTATCGAATGCAAAGGCTCAAGCAGCCAACTTCCCTTTCTGTACCATCGAACCGAATGTAGGTGTCATCACTGTTCCTGATGAACGTCTGGCCAAACTTGCCGAACTGGTTCATCCGGGGCGTATTGTTCCCACTACTGTTGAAATTGTCGATATTGCCGGACTCGTAAAAGGGGCTAGCAAAGGAGAAGGACTAGGAAACAAGTTTCTGGCAAATATCCGTGAAACAGATGCTATATTGCATGTACTCCGTTGTTTTGACGATGAAAACGTAACCCATGTGGACGGCAATGTAGATCCGGTTCGTGACAAAGAAATCATTGACACCGAGCTTCAGCTGAAAGACTTGGAAACCATTGAAAGCCGCATCCAGAAAGTACAAAAACAGGCACAGACGGGCGGTGACAAACAAGCTAAACAAATGTACGATGTACTTGTTAAATACAGAGACGCCCTGGAGCAGGGCAAATCTGCGCGTACCGTACAATTTGACACCAAAGACGAACAAAAGATTGCGAAAGAACTGTTCCTGCTGACCAGCAAGCCGGTAATGTATGTATGTAACGTGGACGAAGCAAGCGCTGCCACCGGCAATAAATATGTGGAACAAGTACGCGAGGCCGTAAAAGAAGAGAATGCAGAAATTCTGGTTGTGGCCGCCAAGACCGAAGCCGATATCGCAGAACTCGAAACCTACGAAGACCGCCAGATGTTCCTTCAAGAAGTCGGTCTGGAAGAATCAGGTGTAAATCGTCTGATCAAATCGGCTTACCACCTGCTGGAACTGGAAACCTTCATCACCGCCGGAGAAATGGAAGTGAAAGCCTGGACCTACCGCAAGGGATGGAAAGCCCCCCAATGCGCAGGAGTCATCCACACCGATTTTGAGAAAGGATTTATCCGCGCCGAAGTGATCAAGTACGAAGACTACATTAAATATGGTTCGGAAGCCGCCGTAAAAGAAGCCGGAAAGATGGGCGTGGAAGGAAAAGAATACGTGGTGCAGGACGGTGACATCATGCATTTCCGCTTTAATGTATAACATCCCCAAAAAATGGAAAAATATCTGATTGTAGGAACCGGCGGCGTAGGAGGAAGCATCGCCGGTTTCCTTGCTTTAGCAGGAAAAGATGTAACATGTATTGCCCGTGGCAAGCATCTGGAAGCCATTCGTGCAAAAGGGCTTCATCTGAAATCGGACTTGAAAGGCAAGCATATACTGCCCGTCAAGGCTTATACGGCCGAGGAATATAACGAAAAAGCCGATGTAATCTTCGTATGTGTGAAAGGCTACTCCCTAGGCTCCATCAAAGATCTGTTAGAGAAAGCCTCTGACCCAAACACCCTGATCATTCCCATCCTGAATGTTTACGGTACAGGTCCCCGCATCGGGCAACTTGTTCCACGTGTAACGGTACTGGACGGATGCATCTATATTGTAGGTTTCGTTTCCGGACCGGGCGAAATCACACAAATGGGCAAGATATTCCGGCTGGTTTTCGGTGCACGTCCCCACCAGAGTGTGGCTCCGGAACGTCTGGAAACCATTGCCGGTGTACTGAGAAAAGCAGGGATCAAAGCCGACATTTCGGATGATATCAATCGCGACACCTTCATTAAATGGTCATTCATCTCGGCCATGGCTTGCACAGGAGCCTATCATGAGGTATCGATGGGCCCGTTACAACATCCCGGAGCAGAACGCGACACCTTTATCGGTCTGTCCAAGGAAAGTTCGGAAATAGGCCGCAAAATGGGAATTACCTACACGGAAGACCCGATAGAATACAACTTGAAAGTGATTGACAAACTGGATCCGGACAGTACCGCCTCCATGCAGAAGGATATCGCCAAAGGACATGAGTCCGAAATACAAGGATTGTTGTTTGATATGATCGCACTGGGTGAAAAGATGGGTATAAACATGCCCACTTACCGCAAAGTAGCACAAAAATTCAAGATATGAAGCATATAGTAGACATTGAAACCTGGGAACGCCGGGACAACTACAATTTCTTCCGCAACTTCCATAATTCATGGATATCCATCACCAGTGAAGTAGATTGCACCGAAGCATTTCCCGCCGCAAAAGCCGCTAAACGTTCTTTTTTCCTGTATTATCTGTACGCCGTGCTACGTGCCGCCAATGAGGTGAAGGAATTCCGTTTCCGCACGGACAAAAACGGACAGGTGGTCTATCATGACCAAGTAGACATCATCTCACCCATCGCCGTCCCCGGCAAGACTTTCTACACCGTCCGCATCCCTTACCACGAGGATTTTGAGCGTTTTTATGCCGAGGCATACCACATCGTCCATCATATTCCCGAAGACGGCGACCCGTACGGAGCCGAAAAAGCGATTACAGAGCAAGGTGATTTTGACATCATCCAACTGAGCGCCACGCCTCAGCTTTATTTCACTTCGCTCACCTACACGCAGATGGCTCCCGACCGTCCACTGGACTATCCGCTGATGAATGCCGGCAAAGTAGTGACACGCGAAGGAAGATTGGTTATGCCCATCGCCTTCACCGTAAGCCATGCTTTTGTAGACGGGGCGCACATAGGGCAACTCTTTCAGAAAATAGAAATGATACTGAAGGAGCTGGCTCAATGAATAGAGGCTAAAAAGTACGAACGTTTATTTGTAAAAGCAGCGGAAAGAACGTATCTTTGTTTACACTAGTTCAAAGTGGACTCATAAATAAACTGAATTATGGAATATGTATCATCAGATATGAAGTTGTTGCCATACGGCATGATGAATTTCGAAGATATTCGTCTTGACAATTATTATTACGTGGACAAGACTTCGTTTATCCCTTTAATAGAACGTTCGGACCGGTATTTCTTCTTTATCCGTCCACGCCGTTTCGGCAAGAGTCTGACACTGAATATGCTGCAACACTATTATGATGTGCGTACCCGTGACAAGTTTGATGCCCTGTTTGGCGACCTCTACATAGGGAAGCATCCCACAGATGACCGCAATAGTTACTTGGTGCTGTATCTCAACTTTTCCGGCATTAACGGCGAATTGCACAATTACCGCAGCGGACTGGATGCGCATTGTGGCATTACTTTTGAAAACTTCTGCAAGATATATGCTGAATATCTGCCGCAAGATACATTAGAAGGATTGTGTGCGGCAAATGGAGCAGTGGAGCAATTGGACTTTCTCTATCAGGTATGTGCCCGTGCAGGCCAGAAGATATATCTCTTCATTGATGAATATGACCACTTCACGAATGCCATCCTCTCCGATGCCAACAGCCTGCACCGATATACCGAAGAGACGCACAAGGAAGGTTACCTGCGCGCCTTTTTTAACAAGGTGAAAGCCGGAACTTATTCCAGCATCAAGCGTTGCTTTATCACCGGTGTAAGCCCCGTGACGATGGACGACCTGACCAGTGGCTTCAACATCGGCACCAACTACTCTCTCTCATCGAAATTTAACGAAATGATGGGGTTCACCGAAGCCGAGGTACGCGAAATGCTGGCTTATTATTCTACCAAAATCTCTTTCAATCATACCATCGATGAGTTGATAGGGCTGATGAAACCATGGTATGACAACTACTGCTTTGCACAGGAGTGCTATGGAGAAACTACGCTATACAATTCCAATATGGTGCTTTATTTTGTCAAAAACTACATAGACAATAATGGAAGAGTACCGAGAAATATGATAGAAAGCAATATTCGCATCGATTACGAAAAATTGCGTATGCTTATCCGCAAAGACAAGGAGTTTGCGCACGATGCCTCCGCCATACAGACCTTAGTAAGCCAAGGCTACATTACCGGCGAGTTAAAAGAAAGCTTTCCGGCTGCCAACATTGTGGATTCCGACAATTTCGTGAGCCTGCTCTATTATTTCGGTATGCTTACTATCAGCGGAATGTATAAGGGAAACACCAAACTTACTATTCCCAACCAGGTGGTGCAGGAGCAACTCTACACCTATCTGCTGAACACGTACAATGAAGCCGACCTCAGTTTCAGCAACCATGAGAAAGACGAGCTTGCTTCGGCTTTAGCCTACGACGGGGCATGGCAATCTTACTTCGGCTATATAGCGGACTGTCTGAAGCGTTATGCCTCGCAACGCGACAAGCAGAAAGGCGAGTTTTTCGTACATGGTTTCACTCTTGCCATGACGGCTCAGAACCGCTTCTACCGTCCCATCTCCGAGGCAGACACTCAAGCCGGATATGCTGACATTTTCCTGTGCCCTTTGCTGGATATCTATCCTGATATGCAACACAGCTACATCATCGAATTGAAGTATGCCAAGTACAAAGATCCCGAAGACCGTGTGGAGGAACTTCGAAAAGAGGGTATCGCCCAAGCCAATCGGTATGCAGATACCGATACGGTGCAGAATGCCGTGGGCAGCACACAGCTACACAAGATTGTTGTGGTGTATAAAGGAATGGAAATGAGGGTGTGCGAGGAAATATAATTCTCTCTGCAATATTTATAAAGCAAACATTGGTATCAAGGCACACGAAAACAAAGCAAGGTTTCATTACCGGAAACTTGAAAACCGGCTTCCCTGCGGAAAGCATTACGGATCCCGATAATTTCATCAGCCTGCTATTTTACTTTGGCATGGTAACTATCGGTGGTTTGTACGAAGGAGAAATCAAACTGATTATTCCCAACCAAGTGGTACGTGAGCAATTATTCAATTATGTACATCAGTAATATCAAATAAAATGCCCCTACACTCACATGCAAGGGCATTTCTTCTCTTAAAAAATAAAGTTTAGCCTTTAGTTTTCTCCAAGTAGTGATGAAAATTTAAAAACGGTAACCAACTGAAAGTTGGAATGTTGAGTTTCGTAATCCGTATGTACTTTGTGCTTTGTTCAGACCGATGTTATAATCAAAGGAAATGGTGTAATGCTTGCCTATCACTGCCTTGACACCGGCTATGGCGCCGACCTCCCAATGCTTGAATCCCCGGATGGACTGACCGGCACTATAACCATAACCCTCTGTCGGCTTCCAGCTTGTATCCAGCAGCTTGCCGTTATCCACCATCTGCAAATCGCTTTTACCGGCATTAAAACCATATACAGCATAAAGTCCAATATAAGGAATAAGACTTAGCTTATCATTTATATGAAAGTTATAGCCTAGTTTTACCGGTATTTGCAGATAGTTCATCTTTACCTCCACATTGGGATAGCGGTAATAGGTATTTTTTCCATAGTTCTCTCCCAGCTTCAAGTTTCCACCTTACGGATAAAATAAAGTCCGGACATCAGCATCAGATGATTCTGAAACTCATAATCGGCTGTCACACCTGCCTGGAAACCTACCTTCATGTCTTTACTGCCCGAAGGGTTCGAATGACTGTTGGTAAGATAATGAGAAAGATTGGCTCCTGCTTCTACGCCCAGTTTTACTTGTGCCATAGCGGGCAATGAGCACAGAATGACCAGGCACGCCAGAATTAGTTTGTTAGTTTTCATATCGTTTCTATTTTTATGATTTTACTCTGCAAAGATAGGGAGCAAACACCTCCGAAACGACTAAAACAAATAACAGTATACTGCTATAACATACTGATAAACAAAGATGTAACACTATTAAAGATAACACCCCGTCATTCTATCTTGCTTTTCATACGATATTTGCGCTGCGCCACAATCTGTGCATCATTATTACCAAAGCATAAAGCAATGGCAAAAGGAGACAAATCCGCCAGTTGCAGGCATAGTAAAAGAACATCGTCTTCATTCAATTTGGGGTATTGGACATGCAATTGCTCTATGTAGTCTGCATAAATCTGCCCTATAATCACCCTGAGTTGGCGCTGCTCGGCATTGGTAAGCACATCCATGCGTTCTTTATGATGCTTTTGCTGGTTTGCCAGTTTGTCTATCTTTGCATAAAGAGCACTTTGCCTGAACAGCCAGTTGCGCAGTTTCTCTTTCTCCATTTTCATAGCCTGTATAGCCCGCTCCTTCTCCTCTATTTCTCCGGCACGACTTTCCTGTTTCTGTTTCAGTTCGGCTATGACCTCTTCATGCCGGACAATGTTTTGCTGCATATCCCTCAGGTTCTGTTTCAGTTTAGTTGGATTGCTGTATTTTCTTGTTTTTCAATATCTGCTGATAAACAATCACAATGACCAGCAATAACACCAGAGCCACCATCGCAATGATATAAATCCTTCGTTTTGCCTTGAAATGCTCCTTCCTTACTTGCACATCGGCATTCCAGCGGTAAGTCTTCTTCTCCAGTTCCGTGACCACGTTGGTGGAATAGATGGAGTCCTCCAGCCGGGTGCTGATTTCCAGATATTCCAAGGCTTTTTCCACATCTCCCTGCTGCTTGGCAATGGCATACAGGTCGAAGAAAGAAAGATACCGGATATGAATATTGGCAGATTCCTTGCTCCGGTTCAGGTAATAAAGGACCGAATCGGGCTGCCGGCTGTTATAATAGAATTCTCCCAGATTCCAGAGACATTGCAAACTGTCTTCCTTCCGGCGGCAGGCATCGTATGCTCTTTTCAGACAAGTGACGGCTATGCTGTTCTGTCCGGTACGTCCGCACAGATCCCCTATATTTCCATAAAGGGAATGCAGCAGAAAGCTATCGGTGGAGAGAGAAAGTTGCAATGCGCGTTGCTGACAAATAAAAGCGGAGTCTATGTTCCCATAACCGATGAAAGCCACCCCCAGATTACTGAGCGAACTGATGAGATGATAGTTATGCCGCGCCAGCGAGTCATTATAACAGGCTTTGACATACATGTCTTTTGCCTGTACATACAAGTTCTGTTTACCATACAGCCCTCCCAGCATATTATAGACGAATCCTTTCCAATAAAACTCACGGGGATAATAGGAAAGTATTTCCAGCGCCATACGGTAGCTTTTCAAAGCATCGGCATAGTTCTTTCCTGTTGTACTTTTCCTTTATACAGAAGGGCTATGGCATGTTCTTTGGCGTTTTCATCGTATAGATGAAGGGCAAAGTTCAACAAGGAGTCACAAGGAAGCAGGGAATAGCCGTTTTTATCGGCAGCCTCGGCCAGCAACAAAGCATATTCCGCTTTGTCTTCCGATGTCATTCCGACCAGGGAAGAAAGGGATTTCAACAATGAAAAAGCACTGTCGGGATGTTCTTCCATCAGATATCCGGCTTGCTGCAAAGCAACATGTTCCATGCGCCGTGAAGTGCAGGAAAGACATAGACAGATGAAAAGGCAGACTGTGACCGTCTGTTTTATATAAACATGCATGTAACTCAATTTTAATTCTCAGGTGGCAAAGATAAAGAAAACTCAGAATTTATATCCTACGCCGGCTGATAAACTGACACTTCGTCCGAAAGGCTTCTTGCGGAGGGAACACTTGCCGCCGATGGTGTAAATGAAATGATCGGATTCTAATGAAATACCGGCCTTTCCACCGTAAGTAAAATGATCTGGGAAGTCCTGATGCCACCATCCCAAACTGGAATGCATCTCGCCGCCATAGGCATAATCAATGGATTTATCTCTGCCAAACATGGTATAGGACAGATAGGGGCCTGCATTGATGCACAGGTTCCACTTGTTGTTTATGGCAATCTGGTAGGAAGCGAGTACGGGAAGTTCCAAATTGAATTTGCTAAAGAAGAAATCAGTACCGAGCTCTGACTTGGTTCTGAATTCTTCATAAGCAAAGAGCAGTTGTGGCTGTACATACCACGAATTTTCAATGTGAATGTCATAGGTTGCTCCGGCATAGCCGCCCAAACTGAAACGGGCATCTTTGGACATGGACTTGGAAAAAAATCCTCCTCCCACAATGCCCCAACAGTTCTGTGCAGAAGCGGGAACAACAAAGCAGGCTAAAAGCATGCAAAGCAGGATTTGTTTTATTTTCATTGGGTTTGTTGCTTAAGTTTAAGGTGCAAAGTAAGGTATAAAGACCTTCTTATGAAAATAAAACAGATAACACCTGCCTGATATAAATCACTGACAATTAAAGATAACATGTGCAGGGTTTTCCCTTAGAAAACTTCTCATTCTACACATCTTCGTTAACATTTCCAATAACCCTGCCCCTACGGCAAATGGTAACGCGATGGGTAGAAAGAGTAGTCTCAAGAGGGAATCACATTTAGAAAGAAGGATGCCGCACGCAATTTATATTCCGAAGCTTTCCTTTGAATCCATTCCGTACATCGCCTATCTGCTGCATGGGGAAAACCAAAGTTTCCTGCACATACATCCTGTCCTTGCGGTGATGGGTATAGTTGTAGAACTGCTTGATACGTCCTTCCAGCCGTTCCGCCTTTTTCCCGTTTATGTAAAGGGTAGTTCCTTTATAATCCCCTTCTATACGCACCTTTGTCCACTCACCGGCAGGCAATGTGGCGGCATGGAATACAAACGTATAGCCATCACGGCTGAAAGCCAGCTTTCCCTTATTCTCCCAATTGGCATATACGGTGGAATGAGGGCCTTTGAACAGAATGCCATTGATTTGCTGTTCCTTATCCGGATAAATCTCAAATTCCACAGCGTATGGATAGCCTACCTCCGGCAACATGGTGGCAATGCTGTCCGTACCGTTCAAAGACAGTTCTTCATGCTGTCCCGGAAGGACTACCTCACCCTGCACACGCCCCAGCAGATTGATGCCGGGAGCTTCGGGCATCTGTTTGCACAAATTCTCAAACTCTTCGTAAGAAACCGTTTCGTTCCTGCCTCTCCACATCTTCTCGGCCAATACTTGGGCGGCAGGGAAAGTACGGAAATGCACATCCTGCTGTGACACACCGTTGCCGCAATGGTCATTCCATACGGCAAACATGCCTCCCAACAAGCCCGGAGTACCTTCGGGCAATTCCTCCCTGCTGTTTACTTTGCCTACGCGCCAAGTTTCATAAAGCCATCGGGTATCCAGGAAATCACGATAATATCCGGCAGCCGGAACAATATAAAGATAAGTATCACACGTATTGATAATCTTATATCCGTCTTTCAAAGAAGCATTAGGGTCAATCCAGTCGTATGACCAGGCATTGATAGTCACATTGTCTGCTTTCACCGGCGTTTTTCCTTTCAGCCAGCGCAGTGCCCCCCACATACGCACATTCTTCCCGTATTTCTCCACATACTTCAGATACCGGTCTGTAAAATAACGGAACTTCTCGGCTTCCTTGGCATTATACTCATCCGTACCGATATGCACGTCAGGACCCAGAAAAACAGGCTCCTCTCCCGAAAGATATTCATCCAGCAAAGAATCTACAAAACGATAAGTTTCCTCCTTGTATAAATCCAAGTGATCCATGCCGTATTTATCACTGCCTATTTCGGGCTTATAGTGTGTAAAGGCCAATGAATGAGCCGGAATATCAATCTCCGGAATCACATTCACACCATATTCCATGCCCAGACGTTGCAGGTCGGTGAATTCTTTCTTGGTGTAAGAACCGTCTTTGGCGGTCAGCCCCGGGAAACGTTCACTCTCCAGACGGAAAGCGGCGTAGGTCTTGTTCCAGTCGTTATCAAAGAACTGTACGAAACCGTTGTCATTGAGATGGATCTGGAACTCATTCAGCTTGTAAAACGAGAGTATCTTGACGTATTGGCGCAGGAAATCCATCGTGAAGAACTTGCGGCCCACATCCAGCATAAAGCCACGGTTGGGATACTGCGGCCAGTCACGGGCCACGCCCTTGGGCAACTGCCCCTTTTCGTTATAAAGTATCTGCAACAGGCTCCGGGTGCCCCAGAACACTCCCTGACGGGCCGGTGCTGCGATACCCGCATAGCGTCCCGCAGTCAGCACATACCCTTCCTCGCCCAATTGTTTGTCGGATTTCATCAATGAAAGATAAATCGCATTCTTCTCCGGTTTTCCGGTCTTAACGGTATAGTTCCAGTCCAGCAGGTCTTTCAAATCCTGCGCCAGCACGGCCGCCACACTTTTCAGCACTGCTTCGTCAGCAGGAGCAATGACAATGCTGCCTTCAGCAGGCAGGACAAGTTTTCCACTTTCCCCTTTCCATTCTTGCAGGGCGGGGATTACTTTCGGACACGTTTCCTTGGCCGAAGCGCACAGGCACAAGGCTAACATACACAAGGTTAGTAGGTGTTTCATGATAATGGTTAGTAATTAATGAACAATAAAGGCATCTATTTGCCTTTTACTATCTTCTTTATATCATTCAGTTTGTTCAACGCCTCAAGAGGAGTCAGGTTATTGACATCCAGATTCAGGATCTCATCCCGTATCTGGCTCAGCACCGGGTCATCCAACTGGAAGAAGCTGAGCTGCATACCGCTACGGCCGGATGCTATCTCAGCCGTAGGTTTGGCAATGCCCTGCTGGCGGTTGTCCGCCTCCAGCTGATGCAGGATATCATTGGCACGCTTCACGATGCTTTTCGGCATACCCGCCATCTTCGCCACATGAATACCGAAGGAATGCTCGCTGCCTCCACGCTCCAGCTTGCGCAGAAAAATCACTTTATTATCTATCTCCTTCACGGATACATTGTAATTCTTGATGCGCTTGAACGATTTCTCCATCTCGTTCAATTCATGATAATGAGTGGCGAACAGCGTACGCGCCTTGGCTTTGGGATGCTCGTGAATATGCTCCACAATAGCCCAAGCAATGGAAATGCCATCATAAGTGGATGTTCCGCGCCCCAACTCATCAAACAACACCAAACTGCGGCTAGAGAGGTTGTTCAGAATATTCGCCGCCTCGTTCATCTCGACCATAAAGGTAGATTCGCCCACAGAAATGTTATCGCTAGCCCCCACACGGGTGAATATTTTATCCACCATACCGATCCGCGCACTTTCGGCAGGAACAAAACTACCGATCTGCGCCAGCAGAGTGATCAGTGCGGTCTGGCGTAGCAAAGCCGATTTACCCGCCATATTGGGACCGGTAATGATAATGATTTGCTGGGTTTCCGAATCCAGGAATACATCATTGGCAATGTACTTCTCCCCTACCGGAAGCTGCTTCTCGATGACGGGATGGCGCCCCTGCTTGATGTCAATCACGTCACTGTCCTCCACAACAGGGCGGATATAGTTATTCTCTCCCGCCACATTGGCAAAGGCCAGCAGACAGTCCAGACGGGCAATCTGATTGGCATTGATCTGGATGGCGGGGATAAACTCCGCCAAAGCAATCACCAGATCATTATAGAGTTTTGTCTCAAGTACCAGTATCTTATCTTCGGCACCCAAGATCTTTTCTTCGTATTCTTTCAGTTCCTGAGTAATATAGCGTTCCGCATTGACCAGTGTCTGTTTGCGGATCCAGTCGACAGGCACCTTATCCTTATGCGTGTTGCGCACCTCAATATAGTAGCCGAACACATTGTTATAGGCAATCTTCAGGCTGGGAATGCCGGTCAGTTCACTTTCACGCTGCTGCACTTTGAGCAGATAATCCTTGCCGGAGAAAGCGATCTGGCGTAGTTCATCCAGTTCCGCGCTCACTCCGTCGGCTATCACACCACCTTTGTTCACCAGCAAAGGAGGATCATTCTTTACCTCTTTCGCTATCTTTTCACGGATAGACAGGCATAGGTTCAATTGCTCCCCAATGCGGCGGAGGCTCTCGTTATCCGCATTCAGGCAGGCATTCTTAATCGGCTCGATGGCTTGCAAAGCTACTTTAAGCTGCACTACCTCGCGTGGAGAGATTCTTCCTACGGCAGCTTTCGAAACAATACGTTCCAAATCTCCTATCAAGTGCAGTTTCTCTTCTATGAACTCTTTGAAATCCGGCTCGCGGAAGAAGTATTCCACCACATCCAGCCGCTCATTGACAGGCTTCTCGTCTTTCAGCGGAAAGACCAGCCAGCGTTTCAGCAGACGGGCTCCCATAGGGCTGATGGTACGGTCAATCACATCCAGCAGACTGGTTCCGCCCTCATTCATGCTGCCCGTCAGTTCCAGGCTGCGCACCGTGAACTTATCCAACCGCACATAGCGGTCTTCTTCTATGCGGGAAAGGGAAGTGATATGACCGATCTGATAATGTTGCGTCATATTGAGGTATTGCAGAATGGCGCCCGAAGCTACAATGCCGTTCTTAAGATGCTCCACCCCGAAACCTTTCAAGTTCTTGGTCTCAAAGTGCTTCAACAGCTTCTCGCGTGAGGTACTCTCATTGAACACCCAGTCGTCCAACTCGAAAGTAAAGAACTTGCTTCCGAAGTTCCCTTCAAACATCCCCCGTTTGCCACGTTCAAAAAGCACCTCTTTGGGGGCGAAATTATTCAATAACTTGTCTATATAGTCGAAAGGTCCCTCGGCGGTAAGGAACTCACCGGTGGAGATATCGAGGAAGGCCACACCGCAACTGGCTTTCCCGAAATGGACGGCAGCCAAAAAGTTGTTTTCTTTATAGGAAAGGACATTGTCATTGATGGCTACTCCCGGAGTCACCAGTTCGGTGATGCCGCGCTTTACCAGCTTTTTAGTCATCTTGGGATCTTCCAGTTGGTCACAAATAGCCACCCGCTTGCCTGCCCGTACCAGTTTGGGCAGATACGTATCCAGCGCATGGAAAGGAAAGCCGGCCATCTCCACGCTCTTTGCCTGCCCGTTGGCACGCTTGGTCAGCGTAATGCCCAGAATCTCCGAGGCAACAATAGCGTCTTCTGAATAAGTTTCATAAAAATCCCCGCACCGGAATAGCATAACCGCATCGGGATGCTTTGCCTTCAACTCAAAAAACTGCTTCATCATCGGGGTTAAAACTACTTCATTTGCCACTGTGTTTCGTCCTTTCTTTTTTATAAATTAATATTTCCCGCAAAGATAGTAATTAGCAGATTTAATAGGAAACAGTAAAAGAAAAAATTATATCTTTGTGCCAGCTAAAAATATGGAAACAATGAAAGAAGTAAGAATAAACGAACTGACTGACAATCTGTTTGAAGCCATCAGCAAGGAATGGATGTTGGTAACAGCCGGTACCAAAGAGAAGTTCAACACCATGACGGCAAACTGGGGAGGCACAGGGTTTCTGTGGAACCGTCCGGTAGCTTTTATCTTTATCCGCCCCGAGCGTTATACATTCAATTTTATAGAGCAGAACGATTATCTCACCCTCTCTTTTCTAGGTGAAGAGCATAAAGAAGTGCATAAAATATGCGGTTCCAAGTCGGGGCGTGACATGGACAAAGTAAAAGCGACAGGATTATCACCCTTGTTTACCGAGAACGGAAACATCACTTTTGAGCAGGCGCGGCTGACTTTTGAATGCAAGAAACTGTATGCCGACCTGATCAAGCCCAGAAACTTTATCGACAAGAGCATTACAGACCGATGGTACGGAGAATCGCACGGTGGTTTTCACAAGATGTATGTGGTGGAAATTGTAAATGTGCTGACACCCTCTTTCGCAAACGCCCATGAATAGGGCGTTTCATTCCTCCTTTTTTCCCTTCTTTTTCCAACAGAATTCCCCTTAGAGAATCTTCTTCAGAAACAGTTTTCCATCCTACTACCACCCTCAAAAATACCTGGCTGTCATCTCAATGGACATACCGTCTTCCTTCATTTTGCACGCATTCATCCATTGCATTTCACGAC
>BLLV01000166.1 GCA_011959205.1 Bacteroidaceae bacterium | reverse complement strand
TAAGTTCCCCCGGAACTACTAGGATGACTATGTACTTGACAATCAGTATGTTTGTATTTTAGTGGTTTTTAGATGATCTTTGTTCTTGAACTTACAAACAGGAAATACATTTGTCGTTTCTACTTGTTTTCTACTCACTACTATCCCCGTTACTAATATTTTTTGTTCTGTCACCACATATCGCTGTGCTTCAATATTATACGGTGACAGAACTTTTGAAATCTCCTCGAAATGGTTTATCTGCTAGAGCCGGTTCAGCAGATACAGGTCGCCATAGTGGGTACGTAATTTTTTCACCCCCATCAAGGCCAAATGTTTTCCAAAGGCTCTCATCTTGACATCGCGCATGGTTTCGGGGCTGGCCTTTTTCATCACTTCATAAATTTGGCCGATAGTCCATCTTTGGAACTTCTCGCCATCGCAGGGCAGGCTGAAGCAGCTATAAAAGAGACTTTCCTCGATGGGACGGCGTAAAAATGCGTCATTGCGCAAGCTGACAGCCTGCTCTTCTGTGGGTGAGAGCCAATAGCGACGGTTGCGTTTCAATTCGTCTTTCAATTGGGCATAAAGTTGTTTATAATTGATACGGGGCAAGCGGATCCTACCCTTAGTCATCACCGGATAGAAACGGCGGTTACCGGAAGAATCGGTTAGCAGGTCGCAAAAATTAGAAGTACCAATAAATGAACTCAACCGCGGTTGCTGGCTATAGCTGCTTTGAAATGGGCGCCGCATGCTAAGACCGCTCATCTGAACCAGATTCTTCAACCGTGCCAGCTTGCTTTCTTCCATTCTGTTGAATTCGTCTATATTGATGAGAGCCAGAGAACGCATCTTACGTAGGGCATCCCCCTCGCGAGTCACATCGAAGTCGTCGGTGTAATATCCGCGCAGTGCCGGAGGAAGGAGCGAACGGCAGAAAGTAGATTTTTTTAGTCCTTGAAGGGGATTGACCAAAATGGGGATCAGACAGTTACCATGCATCCGGTTCTTGCCGGTCCATTGCATTACCATGCCCAACATCCATGTATGGAATACCTCCACCCATTGCGCTTCATCGTTCACTGAACGAGCCAGTTCGCTTACTCTGTCGTGTCCGTCCCATCGTGGCAGATGCTCTAAATAGTCGGTTATGGGATGAAATAAAGGAATGCGTGAAGATTTCAGATAACGGCGCATATCACGGTCCATACACTCTATGCCTTCTTCTATCGCATTAATAACCAATGTGTTGAATTCCCGTTCATCTACCACACGGTATTTGTCGTATTTGTGTTTGTCATGAAATTCGCACTGTTCCGTTATCTGGTTATAACGAAAGGAATAACGAGTAGTGAGAAACGAATCAAGCCCTTTCATGGCTTGTTTCAGTTTGGAGTCTTTTTCTTTTTCCATTAAATCTGTTTTTATTGGTTCAAGGTGTGAAGATAGTTCTGCGAAACAAGGATTTGCAAGAATTTTGCCCGACAATTTGAAATAAATCCAACGTGTGAAACATTTATGGCAGAATCCTTGCAAGAGGACGGAAGAATCCGTATCTTCGTCCAGAAGAATCTAGGTTCTCACTAAGGTGAAGACGCCCTTTCACCTCGGTGAAGAGCCATTGTCACATGGGTGAAACTGCCGCTTCACCAAGGTGAAGCAACGGAATGTTCTGTAAGTTTACACGATAACATCCTATAAATAAAATAAATACATAGTACATTATGTCAGACATTAAATTTGATATCTATGAATCTCCGGCAAATGACGGGGAAAAGAAAAAATACCATGTGAGAAATACCAACAAGCAGACCATCTGCTCAAAGGATTTGATACACGAGGCTACGCTTTATACTTCCGTGAGCCGCTCGGACTGGACGGCAGTGGTGGAAGGGTTGATAGATGTCCTGTCCGAGAAACTGGGCGAAGGCAAACGGGTCCATATCAATGGATTAGGGTATTTTTCTGTCAGCATCGGTTCCACAGAAAGTGAAAATCCTAAAAAAATGACCCGTAGCACAGTACAGATTACGGGAATCAACTTTCAGCCCGAAAAAAGTTTCAAGAAGAGTATTATAAGCCAAGCGCATTTTGTCAGAGAACGATACAAGGTGCACACGGTGGACTTGTCGCCCGTCGAAGTAGACGGGCTGCTGAGTGAATATTTTAAAGACCATCGCAGCATCACCTGTGCCCGTATGCAGCAGGTCTGCGGAATGACCCGTTCCACTGCCTACCGCCGCCTGCAGGCACTGACCCAAGGAGATCATCCATCGTTACAACGCGAAGGCTACAAAAATGCCACTGCCTACATACCGGTTAAGGGGCATTACGGACGTTCATACACCGCAGATCGCTGGTAACGAGCCGAATAGGGTGACGGGAAGATTTTGTGCTTCATGTAAAACGAATTGTTATACCATACTTTAAAATAAAAAAAATGAAAAGAATCATCTTGAAAGATGTAGGAATCGGTTTATGCTTCCTACTTAGTGCCGGGATGGCCTGTGCGCAGAACTACCCTAGAAAAGTGAAGAATGCACAAGGTATCGAGGTGACCTACCAATCGAATTACAAAGGAAAGGCTCGACCGGGGCATTTGTTAATGACCGTGTCCGGCGACCGTGTATCACTGACCAACGTACGGCCGGAGCAAAATGACCGCCCCGACCCCCGTCCCGAAGACAAGGCGCCAGTGACCGGCAGTTACATAGATTACACCACCCGGCAGGCATACCGTAGGGCGGAACTCCCCAACGGACAGGTAATATCTGCGGTCACTCCTTTCGAATTCGGCAAAGGCTTCACGCAAACGGGCGAAGGAAAACATTTGGGGATGAACTGCAAAATTTTGCGCACATCCATCAATTCCAACACCATCGAGGTGTGGTATACCAACGACATCCCTTTTCGTGGTACCCCGCAAGCCAATGTGGGCGTACCGGACGGATTGGTACTGAGAGTGGTGCGAAACGGCGACATGATTCAGGAGGCCACCCATATTGCCCCGATGAAGAAAGGGAAGGACGTGTTGCCACAGTCGTGGGGGGAAAGCATGGATGCGGCCGACTACCAGTATACCATTAACCAAAGCGGAGTTATCACCATTCCGGTCTTTGACCAGCAGCGCATTTGTTTTGACAATTCCAAACTTCCCGAAGTACTGGAGGATGGTGTGCGATACAGTGCCGGAGGAGGTACTATCCTACTGAAGAAGGTAAAGCTGCCCCAGTATGTGAAAAATCGTAGTATCTTTGCGGAAGTGGTGCAATATTCGGACGGCGATGCTTACGATCGAACCGGATCCGTCTTTCTGATTCCGGACAGCAAACAGCAGTCTTTCCTCGATGCCATACGTGATTTGAAAAAAGTTCCCTCTTTTCGGTCGGAAGAAACAGACTATCACGGGCTTGTCTCCACACCGGAGTATGATGTTCCTTTGGAATTGATGCGTTTCTTTACCGGTTTTGGGGTGCGCAAGTTCAATCACAATAAAGTGAAAGGGCAGGACTGGGTGGATTCCGTCCTTTATAAAATGGAAATCACTCCGCTGGCCGAGAAGCTGGAGGGAGAAGCATGGATTGGTGCTTACATCGGGAACTGGGATGCCAAAGGGCACCGTCTGTCATTGAAGTTGAAGTACTATCCGGATGAGAACCACAGAGTGTACAACACCGTTCCTTTGTTCAATACGGTTAATTATCTGGAACAGGCCGGACAACCCTATCCGATTTTCATGCGCCAAGACTCCCTGACCGTGAAATTCACCCTGAAAGAACCCGCTTCGAATGCTCGTCTGTATTATCTCACCACAGGACACGGTGGCTGGGGAGGTGGCGATGAGTTCAACCAGAAGCCTAACACCATCTATCTGGATGGCAAAAAGGTAATCTCTTTTGTGCCCTGGCGTGACGACTGTGGGACATATCGCAACTGGAACCCTTGTTCGGGTAATTTCTCGAACGGATTAAGCTCCTCTGACCTGAGCCGTTCCAATTGGTGTCCGGGTACAGTGACCAACCCCGAATACATTTATTTGGGAGACCTGGAGGCAGGAGAGCACAGGATCACCGTAAAGATTCCGCAAGGTGCTCCCGAAGGAGGAAGCAACAGTTACTGGTGCATCTCGGGTACGCTCATTTATTAATGTAATTTTTTGCCGGTGATGACAAAAATATTTCTGCCATCACCGGTAAAAAGAGTGTTGCATCACTTTCTCGCTCAGAAAACAGTAAGAAAACTTTCCGGTACAGCAGCCGTCTAAATATTGTTTGGAATACTATTAATACATACAAAAGCATATTTCTCCTTTAATTCTCCCCTTGACAAACACTACCTTTTTTCTACCGATTCCTGAGGAAGCTATGGACATTCGATAAAAAAAGAACATAAATCGTTTCAAAAAAATCAGCAAGGCTTATTCCTTTCGTCTTTAAATATAAGGTGCTTTCGGTACTTCAAACGTTAAAAATCAGGCTACATTAAAAATATTTTTCAAGAGATTCTTTATATATATTAAATTTATTATATATTTGCACCGTTAATCTAAATTTAATTGAAAAACATAGTTCCGGGGGAACTTAATATTCGGAATTACTTGATTTTCAATAAACATTTAAA
>BLLV01000165.1 GCA_011959205.1 Bacteroidaceae bacterium | reverse complement strand
GCCGACCCTCTGCTTGTAAGGCAGATGCTCTGAACCAGCTGAGCTAAACGCCCGATAACCTCTTGTTTCAAAAGCGATGCAAAGATACGGCTATTTTTGACAACTGCAAACTTTATGCACACTATTTTTTTATTTATTTTCCATCACAACGCTTAACATGTTGATATACAGCATACAAAATACTGTTTTTAATTCTATTATTCAAAACATAAAAAAGGGGAACTACACCTTATTATATATAGTCCCCCCTTCATAGAAAAATTATTTTATTCCTGACCGAAACGCTTTACCTGTTCTGCAATCAGTTCCGCATCATCAAAATAATTAATCTTCATCGCCTTGCGTACTTCATCCAATGTAGCAGTCGCTGTAGCACGGGCAGTTTCGCATCCCTTACGCAGCATTTCGTAAATAGCCGGAATATCTTTTTCAAACTCCTTACGACGTTCGCGGATAGGAGTCAATTCCTCTTGCATAATAGCGGCAAGGAACTTTTTCACCTTCATATCCCCTAATCCGCCACGAGTATAGTGAGCCTTCAATTCATTCAAATCAGGATAATCGGGCAAATAACGACCGAAATGCTCAGGTTTACAGAAGGCGTCCAAATAGGTGAATACGGTATTCCCTTCCAGTTTGCCCGGATCGGAAACTTTCAAGTGAGTCGGGTCGGTATACATGCTTTTCACCTTCTTTTCCACCTCGTCGGCTGTGTCCGACAAATAAATGCAGTTACCCAATGATTTGCTCATCTTAGCCTTTCCGTCCGTACCCGGCAGACGCAGACAAGCCGCATTGTCCGGCAACAGGATTTCGGGTTCTACCAACGTGTCGCCATAAATATGGTTGAAACGGCGTACAATTTCACGCGTTTGCTCAATCATCGGCTCCTGGTCCTCACCCACCGGAACGGTAGTCGCCTTGAAAGCGGTAATATCGGCAGCCTGGCTGATAGGATAAGTGAAGAACCCTACCGGGATGCTGGTTTCAAAATTGCGCATCTGTATTTCTGTCTTTACCGTCGGATTACGCTGCAAGCGCGACACAGTGACCAAATCCATATAATAGAAAGTCAATTCGCACAATTCAGGAATCTGAGACTGGATAAAGATGGTGGACTTCATCGGGTCCAGACCGACAGCCATATAATCAAGTGCCACCTCAATCACATTCTGGCGCACCTTCTCAGGATTTTCTATATTATCGGTCAATGCCTGTGCATCGGCAATAAAAATAAAAGTCTTGTCATACAGTCCGGAATTCTGAAGTTCAACTCTGCGTTTCAACGAACCTACGTAATGACCAATATGCAATCTTCCCGTAGGACGGTCACCGGTCAATATAATTTTTTCTTTTTTCATGTATTGTTACTATTTATCTTATGTTTAAAATGATGCAAAGATAGTGATTTTCCGATACAAAGACCGAACTAGCCATCGCATTTTGCATAATTCTTCTGACAAAGAGCGCAATTTATTTTGTTATCTTGGAAATAAGTCGTTACTTTGCACAAAATTTAATAGTGCTATGTATCCTACAGCAAAAAAGATAATATAGACATAAAGCAAATGCGTTAGTCCTCTCAAGAGGATAGACGCATTTTTTTTATATTTTAGCGATATTAAAAACAACTATTATAAAAAGAAACTTTCAATGAAAAAGGATTTAAAGAAAGTCCTGGTATTGGGTTCGGGTGCCCTCAAGATAGGCCAGGCAGGAGAGTTTGACTACTCAGGTTCACAAGCGCTGAAAGCATTGCGCGAAGAAGGTATTCACTCGGTGTTGGTAAATCCTAACATCGCGACTATCCAGACTTCGGAAGGTATTGCCGACAAGGTGTATTTCCTTCCTGTCACTCCCTTCTTTGTTGAAGAAATTATCAAGAAAGAACAACCGGACGGTATCTTGCTGGCTTTTGGCGGACAAACTGCCTTGAACTGCGGCACCGAACTTTACCTGAACGGTACACTGAAAAAATATGGCGTAGAAGTATTGGGTACTTCGGTAGAAGCCATCATGTACACTGAAGACCGCGATTTATTCGTAAAGAAACTGGATGAAATTCCGATGAAAACCCCGAAGAGCCACGCTGTGGAAAGTATGGAAGAGGCTTTGAAGGCTGCCCGTGAAATCGGCTATCCGGTCATGGTACGCTCTGCTTATGCACTAGGTGGTTTAGGCAGTGGCATCTGTCAGGACGAAGAAGCTTTCATCAAACTGGCGGAAAGTTCATTCGCATTCTCTAAACAAATCCTGGTTGAAGAATCATTGAAAGGTTGGAAAGAAATAGAATTTGAAGTAATCCGCGATGCCAACGACCATTGCTTCACAGTGGCAAGCATGGAAAACTTCGACCCGCTGGGAATCCATACCGGTGAATCTATCGTAGTGGCTCCCACTTGCTCTTTGACAGAAGAACAAGTAGCCATGTTGCAAAAATTGTCTACAAAGTGTATCCGCCATTTGGGTATTGTAGGTGAATGTAACATCCAGTATGCTTTCAATGCAGAAACCAACGACTACCGTGTGATCGAAGTAAACGCACGTCTGAGCCGTTCTTCCGCTTTGGCTTCTAAAGCAACCGGATTCCCCTTGGCATTCGTTGCCGCTAAAATCGCTTTGGGCTACACACTGGACCAGATTGGTGAAATGGGTACTCCCAATTCGGCATACGAAGCTCCTCAGTTGGACTACTTGATTTGTAAGATTCCCCGTTGGGACTTGACTAAATTTGCAGGCGTATCACGCCAGATTGGTTCCAGCATGAAATCTGTAGGTGAAATCATGTCTATAGGCCGCTCTTTCGAAGAAATCATTCAGAAAGGCCTTCGTATGATAGGTCAGGGAATGCACGGTTTTGTGGGTAACGACCATACTAAATTCGAGAATCTGGATGAAGAACTGGCCAACCCGACAGACCTCCGCATTTTCTCCATCGCTTCTGCATTGGAAGAAGGATACAGCATTGAACGCCTCCACGAACTGACCAAGATTGACCCGTGGTTCCTGGGCAAGCTGAAAAACATCGTTGACTATAAGGCTAAACTTTCTACTTATAATAAGATTGAGGACCTGCCCGAAGATGTACTTCGCCAAGCTAAAGTATTAGGCTTCTCCGACTTTCAGATTGCACGTTTCGTATTGAAAGCCAGCGGCAATATGGAAAAGGAGAACTTGGCTGTGCGCGCCCGTCGTAAAGCGTTGAATATCCTTCCGGCTGTAAAGCGTATCAATACCGTTGCATCCGAACATCCCGAACTGACCAACTACCTGTATATGACTTACGCTACTACAGGGTATGATGTCAATTATTATAAGAACGAGAAATCGGTAGTCGTATTAGGTTCAGGTGCTTACCGCATCGGTTCGTCCGTAGAATTCGACTGGTGCTCTGTAAACGCTGTCCAGACCGCACGCAAGCTGGGTTACAAATCCATCATGATTAACTATAACCCCGAGACAGTTTCTACCGACTATGACATGTGCGACCGTCTGTACTTTGACGAACTTTCGTTCGAACGTGTGCTCGATGTGATTGACCTGGAGCAACCGGGTGGTGTCATTGTATCAGTAGGCGGACAGATACCTAACAACCTGGCCATGAAGCTGCACCGTCAGTCTGTGCCCGTATTGGGAACTTCTCCGCTTTCCATCGACCGCGCCGAAAACCGTCATAAGTTCTCGGCCATGCTCGACCAGTTGGGTATTGACCAACCGGCATGGAAGGAATTGACCAGCCTGGAAGATATGGAAGAGTTTGTAAACAAGGTAGGTTATCCGGTATTGGTGCGTCCTTCCTACGTACTCTCGGGTGCTGCCATGAACGTATGCTATAACGAAGAAGAACTGAAGGAATTCTTGCAGATGGCCAAGGAAGTTTCTAAAGAATATCCGGTAGTGGTATCACAGTTCATGCAGGATACCAAAGAAATAGAATTCGATGCTGTAGCCCAGAACGGCGAAGTGGTGGAATATGCCATCTCCGAACACATTGAATATGCAGGTGTACACTCAGGTGACGCGACCTTGGTATTCCCGGCTCAGAAGATTTATTTCGAGACAGCCCGCCGCATCAAGAAAATCGGCCGCCGTATCGCAAAAGAATTGAATATCTCCGGTCCGTTCAACATGCAGTTCCTGGCTAAGAACAACGAAGTGAAAGTGATTGAGTGTAACCTGCGCGCATCACGTTCATTCCCGTTTGTTTCCAAGGTATTGAAACGCAACTTCATTGAGACCGCAACCCGCATCATGCTGGGTGCTCCATACAGCCAGCCGGACAAGTCGGCTTTCGATATTGACTGGATCGGTGTCAAAGCTTCCCAGTTCTCTTTCTCCCGTCTGCACAAGGCTGACCCTGTATTGGGTGTAGATATGTCTTCAACGGGTGAGGTAGGTTGTATCGGTGATGATTTCCACGAAGCACTGCTGAACTCTATGATTGCTGTCGGCTTCAAGATTCCTACCAAATCTGTCATGTTCTCGTCAGGTGCTACCAAATCCAAGGTAGATTTGCTGGAAGCAAGCCGTATGCTGGCAGAAAAAGGATATGAAATCTATGCAACTGCCGGAACCGCAACCTTCCTGAACGCACACGGAGTAAATACCACACCGGTTTACTGGCCGGATGAAAAGCCCGATGCAGAAAACAATGTCATGAAGATGATTGCCGAACATAAATTCGACCTGATAGTCAACATTCCGAAAAACCATACCAAACGTGAGCTGACTAATGGTTACAAAATTCGTCGTGGAGCAATCGACCACAATATTCCTTTGATTACCAACGCCCGTTTGGCAAGTGCTTTCATTGAAGCATTCTGTGAAATGAGTGAAAAGGATATTCAGATAAAGAGCTGGCAAGATTACAAATAATCTTTCTTAGGGATATTCAAAAAGGAGCTGATTCGTTTTGCCTGAATCAGCTCCTTTTTTATCTCCTAACGGGAAAGATCATTAAAACGATAAGTAAAAGTAGCCATCGCATAACGTCCCAATCCCCAAGTCCAAGTTTCTCCCTGTCCGGTATCATTCATCCAACGATTGACAAAATCCCGTTGTTGCAGAATATCAACAACCTGAAATTTAAACAACCCTCTTTTCCCTTTCAGAAAACTGTAAGTCAGCTCACCGTTCCAAAGCCACTGCGTCGTATTGGAGGCCTCATCCTTATATCCCCTGCGATTCATACTTCTCACAACGGTATAAAGATTCAAGTTGAGAGGTAACTTCAGTCGACACTCCGCGCCATAATAAAAATCATACGTCCTGTAATCCGAATTGTTTGTATAACTGTTATCGGCTTGCTGATAAGTGATTGCTCCATTTATCTTAAACTCATGCTCTTCCAATTTATAGGCAAACTCCACATCCTGCATCAAGGAAAGCATTTGGGAGGTGTTACGATCATTCTCATTGGCTTCTCCCATTATCTGCACATACGAAACCCTCCGGTTATAATTTGCATTAGTAGCAAGACGAGCGAAAATTTTCTTGAATAATTTATTCGTATAATATATATTCCCGCCAATGCCCCAATTACCATTTATATTCTCGGGCCGACTGGTATATACCCCACTCTTCTCATCATAGGTTCTTTTCCGGCTTATATCATTTATCGTATTATTATATCTCAAACCACAATATAACATTTCCTGCTTTTCCATATTTCCTCCTCTGTAATTCACAGATATACTTTGCCCGAAAGCGGGTTTCAGCCCCGGATTCCCCATTGTTATGTTCAGAGGATTAGTATAATCGGGCACAGACAACAAATCATAAATGGAAGGCTGCCGGGTGTATCCGCTATAATACACACTCATATTATGGTTATTGCCCAAATCATAATCAAAATGCAGTTCGGGCACTATGTTCAACACGGTAATGGTCGTATCTATCTTCACTTTCCCCCTGTTGCTTTTCGTCGTAGACTTCTGAGGCGACAGCCCAAACCGGATATTCAACCTCACTTTTCTCCAATTAAGTGTGGTGCGCAGTCCGAATTCATTGGAATGAAGATCATTACGAGTATAATCACTTAAACTATCCACCCTTCCTGCCTCATAACCAGATGGAAGACTTCCCCACAAAGCATCCTCATCCAAATTGTACGTAACCGCATTATTACTCTGCCGTTGATACTCATGCCGATAATAAACCTGAAGCATTTGTTTTCCTATTGGCTCCGTATAGCTGACCTCCCCCGCCAATAATAAATTTCTGGCAGGTGACTCCCGGTATTGATTTCTATATAAAACCGAATCTGCCCCCAGGTCATTCTTCAATTGATAATAAGTAATAGACGATTGCTGATAATTACCACTCGCCTGATTACTATAATCATTTCTTAACTCTATGGAGAGTTTCCGGCCTATATCATTCAAATTATGAGTGAGCAAAAGATTATTGCCTATCATCAGATTGTTCGTCTTATTTTGAGAATTTCCCGTATTTTTATTTATCCTGAACTCAGGAGGAATCATTGCATCGTCCCTCCAAGGCTCTGAAACATAGTCCAAAGGATTGGTACTGAAAGTCGCCGAAATATTTTCTGATACCGAATTTAACCGGCTATGATTGATGTTATGCCTGAAATTAATTTCCGTCCGGTCACTCAAACTTCCCGTCAGATATATATTCTCCCAAAAAGAACGATTCCTACCCGTACTCAAGCCATTATTATAGGCATATTGGCTACCGTTAGGCAGATATTCTTCTGACTGGCTTCGCGATTCATCCGCGCTTTTATTATTATTATATGAAGCACTGACATTGAGGTTGAGCTTCTTTATTTCCGTTCCCAAGCTAAAACCAATATCCTTCATTTGAGCAGGATTATCGGCCATATCACTGATAAAATTACCATATCTGGGGAGTTTTCCTAAATCACCATACAAGGACATCCGCCATTTTCCGACAAATTTATTCAAACTCATTTTCACTCCATACATATCCCCCGAACCTTTCAAAGCTGAAACGTCCCCCATTAATCCATCTGTCAAATCCTTCTTGGTCTTCACATCCATCACCGTTTTCTTCTTACCGTCTGACACCCCTGTCATTTGCTCTTTATCCGACTGCTGCTCGTATACCTTTACCTCTTTCAAAGCATCTACCGGCATATTGTTCAAAGCAACTTTGCTATCTGCAAAAAACTCCTTTCCATTTAATAAGATCTGAGTGATTTCCTTTCCATGAAAATTCATCTTGCCGGATTTCTCGTCTAATTCCAATCCGGGAAGCTGCCTCACCAAATCCTGCAGAACAGCTCCTTCCGATGTCTTAAAGGCTCCGGTATTATATACTAATGTATCTCCGGACATCTTCATTTTCTGCAGTTCGGCCTTTATAACCGTTTCATCCAATACAATACTGGAAGGTTTCATCATCAGAGCACCTCCATAAACTTCTTTCCGATAAGCAGGAATATTCACTTTTTTTTCAATGGTTTCATATCCTAAAAAAGAAGCCCTTATTAAATAATTACCGGGATTCATAGGGTACAAACGGAAAACACCCTTCTTATCGCTCACCGTACCTTCTATAAAACTCGTATCAGGCAAAGAATAAAGTTGGATATTTACATCCGGCAAAGGATCGGGATAAGGGCGTTCTCCCTGTTCTCTGACAGAACCCGTCAAATGATAAGCTTTTTCTTTTCTTGCTTTATCTGAATCAAGCTTTTCCTGTCCACTAACCGGGAGAACAAAAGACAATATAATAAACAACGAGAACAGTTTAGTCATCTTGAAATATCAACAGGGTCCTATTTCAATGCTTCCGCAATGGCATTCATCAGATATCCAAATTCTTCTTTCTCATACCCGGTGGAAGCATAAACGGCTTCACCTTCTTTATTGAAAAGATAGGCACGAGGAATTGACTTTTCTGCAAACAAAGAGAATACCTCACGTTTGGGATCGGGATATAACGGAAAAGTGAATTTCTTCCGCTCATTATAAGTTTTCAACTGTTCATCCGTATGTTCACGGCCAATCACCAACAGCACAAAGTCCTTATTATCTTTATACTTAGGCCACAAAGTCTTTTCCACCTCAGCCAGTTCCAACTGACATGGCCCGCACCAGGTGGCAAACAAGCTCACCAGTACCACCTTGCCTTTCAATCCGGCCGAAGAAACATCGCCATGCACCGCAGACTTCAGCTGAAATTCAGGTAACTTATCTCCTTTTTTCAATTCCTGAGCATTTACGGCAAATACAATGCAAAGCATCATGAACAATAACCCTAACTTTTTCATTTTCATAGTTCTGAATGTTTAATGATGAAATAACAAAGACAAATATATCTGTTTTTCTTATATTTGCCATCCGAAAATATTATTTTTTAGCCTATGATGACTTTTATTTCATGTGCCAAGACAATGACCGGACGGAGCAAGATACAAACTCCTGCTACCAGCACACCGCAATTCCAAGCCGAAGCGATACGGAACGCGCTGGATATGTCCCAATTCCCGGCAGAAGAACTGGAACGACTTTTGCGTGTGAACAGCAAAATAGCAGCAGAGAACTACCTGAGATTCCAGGATTTCTGTTCAGACCCTCCCACCGCTTCAGCAGCTTTATTGGCTTATACCGGTATAGTATATAAACGTATCCAACCACAGGACTTCACCCCTGAAGATTTTCAATATGCACAAGACCATCTGCGAATCACTTCCTTCCTTTACGGATTACTCCGTCCGCTAGACCGGATAAAGAATTACAGGATGGAAGGAGATATCAAGTTGCCCGAACATGGAGGAATATCCATGTTTGACTATTGGAAGCCGTTGCTGACCGATACTTTTATCAAAGAAATTAAAGCGCAAGGAGGAATACTGGTCAATCTGGCAAGTGGGGAAATGAAAGATTTATTCGACTGGAAACGCGTGGAGCAGGAAGTGCAAGTGATCACACCGGAATTTCAAGTCTGGAAGAAAGGGAAATTAACCACCGTAGTGGTTTATGCCAAAATGTGCCGCGGAGAACTGACACGCTTCATCATTAAAAACCGGATAGAGAATCCTGAGGATTTGAAAGGGTTCAATTGGGAAGGATTCAGCTTTCATGCCGAATACAGCACAAATACACGCTATCTTTTTAGCCTTCTTTCATAAAAAGATATTAAAACAGCCGGTTAATTCAAACTTTTTATCAATACTCCTGTTATTTAGTTGGACTTAGGAATATAAACCTGAACAATAATTAACTAATAGAAATGAGTATGAAAAAAGTAATGTTCTTGTTGGCTGCGGCCAGTTTTAGCTCTGTGGCGTTTGCGCAACAGAAAAATAATTCACAAAACATCCTTATAGGCGAGAGCGTAAACGTAATGGAAGTACCTGTGGATAAATACAAAGTAGAAACCAACCGTTTTTTTGATAATTGGTTCTTCTCTGTCGGTGGAGGTGCACAAGTTTTATTCGGTGACCAATCTGATTTGGGTAAATTCAAGAAACGTATCGCTCCCGCTCTTCAAGTATCAATCGGCAAATGGTTTACTCCGGGGTTAGGATTACGTTTGCAGTATAGCGGCTTACAGTCAAAAAGTTTCTCTAGCGAACCATCAGTCTATTCCAATCCTCAGATGTTAAGCGAAGGTTATTATCAAGATAAATTCAACTACATGAACTTGCATGGTGACATTTTGTTCAATGTAAGTAACATGTTGGCCGGATATAACGAAGACCGTGTATATGACTTTGTTCCATTTGTAGGTTTCGGCTTCGCTCACTCATACGATGCTCCACGCCGTAATTCACTGGCATTCAATTTCGGTATCATCAACACATTCCATCTGGCCAGTGCATGGGACTTGAACCTAGAACTTTACGGAATGGGTACAGAAAACAAATTTGACGGTAAAACCACCAGCAAAGGCCCCGACTTTATGGCAGGTGCAACACTGGGCATCACCTACAAATTCCCACAAAGAGGATTCAAACCGGCTCCCAATGTAGATGCTCTCATGGCACTTACTTCTTCACAAATGGATGCTATCAATACTGCTTTAGCTGAACAGATAGAACAAAACCGCCAATTGAAAACACAACTTGCCAACCAACCTGCCGAAGTGATTACGGAACAGGTTACGGTGAATCAGATTGCTCCGGCTCCTCAATCTGTATTCTTCCAAATTGGTTCGGCAGTTCTTCCAGCTAATGCAATAGTAAATTTACAACAGATTGCAGACTTGGTAAAAGACAACTCGAATCTGAAACTGAAAATAACCGGTTATGCCGACAGCGATACAGGCAGTGCCGCATGGAACAAACAACTGAGTGAAGATCGTGCCAACAATGTGGCTAATGAATTGGCTAAATTGGGTGTAAACAAAAACAATCTGATCATCAGCGGCATGGGTGGTGTCAACACCTTGACCCCTTCGTCATTCAACCGCCGTGTAATTATCGAAGCCCAATAATACACTGCTTTCTGTCAGCAGAAGGTAATCATGCCCGCAATTCCATCTCAAAAACAGAATTGCGGGCATTTATTTCTTAGATGGAATAGCCCCACTGGTCTAGCGCGAACTTCCAGTTCTCTTCCACCAACCGGACCGTACGGTCATCATACGTGTACTTATTCTTCTTATATCCTTTCTTTCCGCCTATATATTGACTGATAGCCGGAGCGGCCGCTTCGAATCCGGGAATAGAAAGAGACTTATAGATATGCTCGGTCATAGCCATAGCATCCGCCTCAAAATCCTCGAACTTCACTTCCATCAAATTACCTTCAGGAATGAATTTCTTATCCGCCTCATATTTATGATACAACTTGGCATAAACGGACAGCACATTCTGTTCCAACACTTCAGGAGAAATATCCTCCAGTTTCAACGGTTGGATCGTATTGGTGAAAAAGTTCCTTGTAGATTCGAATACCGTATATGGATTACGCATCAAATAAATGAATTTGGCATTCGGGAACATCTTGACCAACTCTTTTACACGGCCTGTATGGGGCGGGTTCTTACTCAAAAATTGCGTTCCGCCTGTATTCCAAAGAGAAATTTTAATAAGTTTGGTGAATATATCCTCAAACACTTTCAGCTCCTCGTCGCTGATACCGTTGAACAACAAGTATTTATCAGCATATTCCTGTTGATACTTAGGCAGGAACCAGAAGTTATAATAAGTATAAGGCATCATATTGGCCAATGCAAACTCTTCCTCCTGAGGCAGATCTACAGCCAGTTCCATATTATCCGTCGGGCGCTTGTCGGGCATCAGCCAACTCATATTTTTCTTGAAAAAAGGCTGTCCCCACATCATCAGATGAGGGAACACAGTCTGATAGGTAGTATTATACCCGAAATGCTTGTCGCAAGAGAACACATTGTGCATAAAAGTAGTCCCGCTACGCCAATGTCCGAGTATAAAGACCGGATCATGTTCCAAAGGCTTGTCAGCCAACAGTTTCCTGTATCGGTTTTCCTGCAGGGGTGCCAATGTGGAAAGCAAACGGCATACAGCTTTTGTCAAACGATATTTTCCTCTATACGCCGGATCAATCTCCCTTCCCGCAGTAATCGCCTTGAAAGTTTTCCAATCGGCACCTACCAATGTATTGATCGGCAGTTTGTTGAATTCAAGTAATCCCATTACTTTTCTTTTTTTTTAATGTACGCTGTTATCTTTCTATCTTGACCGCAATGCCTTGACGGTCCAATTCTTTCACCACCTTTTCTATGGCTTCATAATGTGCCTCACCAATCCCCAAAGCCGTCAGGTTCAAAGTAGGAATCTCTATGGCATTCAGCATATCTCTGGCTTCCACCTTGTCTATAATCATTCCCACCGCACTGGTGTTATTGGTTATAGGATCAATCAGAATGAAAGAGCCGCAAGCTTTATTCTTTTGATAAGGATCAAAGAAAAGAGGCTTGGCGGTAGTAAATGTCACACGGGCTATCTGATTCAGCTGCAAAGGCAATTCCTCCTTTTTCAATTTACCATTCTCTACAGACAGATGCTCCATCGTATTCACATCCACTTTATACTTTATGCCATCTATACGGATGCGTCCCGTATTGGTAGTGTGCTTGATAAAGAAGGATTTGTCAAGATCCATCGCCTCCTCATCCATCCATACCAGCATGGCTTCAAAATTACGGCCTACCACAGGCACGTTATCGGCATGTACCAGCATTTCCCCGCGAGACACATCAATTTCATCTTCCAAAGTCAGCGTCACCGCTTGCGGAGGAAATGCATAATCCAACTCACCCTCATAAGTGACAATGCTCTTGATATGAGATTTCTTGCCGGAAGGCAAAGCCATCACTTCATCTCCTTTACGAATAACACCGGAAGCAATCTTTCCACAGAAACCGCGGAAATCCAGATTCGGTCTTAATACATACTGAACCGGGAAACGGAAATCAGCCAGGTTATGGTCATTCTCGATGGAAACAGTTTCAAGCAACTCCAACAACGAGATGCCTTTGTACCATGGTGTACGTTCAGATTTCCGCACCACATTATCACCATCGAGGGCCGAGAGAGGAATACAAGTCACGTCCGGAATGCCCAACGGCCCTACGAACTTCTTATATTCAGCAACAATCTCATTGAAGCGTTCTTCAGAGAACTCCACAAGATCCATCTTGTTTACTGCCAGCACCACATGCTTTATCCCCAATAAAGATACCAGGAAAGTATGACGGCAGGTCTGCGTGATCACCCCCAGACGGGCATCTACCAAGATAATGGCAAGATTGGCAGTAGAACCTCCGGTAATCATATTGCGGGTATATTGTTCATGTCCCGGAGTATCGGCAATGATAAACTTACGGTTATTCGTTGAGAAATAACGGTAAGCCACATCAATCGTAATGCCTTGCTCGCGTTCCGCTTTCAGCCCGTCGCACAACAAAGCGTAATCTATATGGTCTCCTGCATTCCCCATACGCTTGCTGTCACGCTCCAAAGCGGCAAGCTGGTCTTCATACAATTTCTTGCTGTCGAACAGCAGACGTCCTATCAGTGTGGACTTTCCATCATCCACCGAACCGGCTGTCAGCAGGCGCAACAAGTCTTTCTGCTCATCCTTATCCAAATACTCCTTTATATTCAGTTTATTCTCCATCACCCATTTCTTCATTTTAAATTCCTACTTATCCATTTAAAAATATCCCTCACGTTTCTTCTGCTCCATACTGGCATCCTGGTCGAAATCGATGACACGGGTGGTACGCTCGCTTTTGGTAGTGGTCATCATTTCCTCCACTATCTTCTCAATCGTATCGGCATCACTCTCCACAGCTCCGGTCAGAGGCCAACACCCCAAAGTACGGAAACGCACTTTCTTCATTTCAATACGGTCCCGGTATTCTTCGGGCAGGCGGTCATCATCAGCCATAATCAGATTTCCGTCTATATTCACCACCGGACGTTCTTTGGCAAAATAGAGCGGCACGATAGGAATATTTTCTAGACGGATGTACTGCCAGATATCCAGCTCTGTCCAATTGCTTAACGGAAATACACGGATACTTTCCCCCTTATGAATCTTGGCATTATAAATATCCCATAGTTCGGGACGCTGGTTCTTGGGATCCCACTGATGGAAACGGTCCCTGAAAGAGAATATACGTTCTTTGGCACGCGACTTTTCCTCATCACGGCGCGCTCCGCCAAAAGCGGCATCAAACCGGTATTTATCCAGCCCCTGAAGCAACGCCTGTGTCTTCATCAAATCGGTATGCACCTTGCTGCCATGCGTAAAAGGTCCTACTCCGGCATTGAAAGCCTCCATGTTGCTCTCCACTATCAAATTCCATCCGTGTTCTTTGGCATATTGATCACGGAACTCTATCATTTCCCTGAATTTCCATTTGGAATCGATATGCATCAAAGGGAAAGGTACCTTTCCCGGATAAAAAGCCTTCTCCGCCAAACGCACCATGACAGACGAGTCTTTACCAATACTATAAAGCATAACAGGATTCTCAAATTCGGCCGCCACTTCACGAATGATATGGATAGACTCAGCTTCCAGTTCCTTCAGGTGGCTCAATTTATAGTTTTCTTCCATTTTATAATGAATTATATTTTTTCTCCTCTTTTACCCACAACAGGAAGCACCAGCTCCAACAGGGCGTTAACCGATTCTTCCAAACTCAGCTTGGAAGTATCCAAAGACAATACAGGATGCTCCGGGGCTTCAAAAGGTGCGGAAATACCGGTAAAGTTCCTGATCTCGCCACGACGTGCTTTCGCATACAGTCCTTTTACATCACGTTTCTCACACTCTTCTAAAGGAGTGCTGACATAAATTTCCAGGAAATCCCCTTCCCCAATGATACGGGTTGCCATCTGCCGGAGCTCATTACTGGGACTGATGAAAGCAGCAATGGTAATAATACCCGTATTGACAAACAGTTTGCCTATTTCGGCTATGCGACGGATGTTTTCCACACGGCCTTCTGCCGAGAAGCCCAAATTATTATTGATGCCACTGCGAATATTATCCCCGTCCAATATACGGCAGAGCAGACCTCGTTGATGTAATTCACGTTCCAAAGCTATGGCGATAGTGCTCTTACCGGAGCCACTGAGTCCCGTCAGCCAAAGCATTACGCCCCGTTGCCCCAGCAATGCTTCTTTATCTTCCCGGGAAAGCATACGGTCAAATATAGGATAGATGTTCTCTTCTTTCATTCTTTATTTCATTTTGTCTTTAACTTCATCAAAAAGGCCATATCAGTGGTATCAGAATTACCGAAATGATAAACGTCAACACATTCAACGGCAGACCGATACGCACAAAATCCGTAAACTTATAGTTTCCGATACCCTGCACAATCAAATTTGTCTGATAACCGATGGGAGTGGAAAAACTGGCGGATGCAGCGATGCAGATGACCACAAAGAAAGGCATCGGACTTACCCCCAACTGATTGGACAAGGAAAGGGCAAGCGGAAAAGCCAATGCGGCAGCGGCATTGTTGGTTATCAGTTCGGTAAACAAATTCGTGATGATAAATAAAACAGCCAGCAACACATGCGGGCCATAATCATCACTCATGTCAATGATTCCATGTGCAATAATATCCGCCACTCCGGAATTGACCATGGCACGACTGATAGCGAACGCACAAGCAATGGTTATCAAGATATCCCATGATATATACTTGGTATATTTACGTGCCGGAAAAAGTTTGGTCCATGCCATTATCACAGTCGTCACAGCTGCAAAAAAGAACATATCAAGATCAATACCGGGAAGCAGCTCTTCCATAAAAGGCAGTTCGCCCACTGTCGCCCCCACAATCATCAACACCAGTAAAGCCAATGCAAACCAACGTTTCTTCCGGCCGGCTTTCGGCTCGGTATCTTTACCATTGGCCAGCAACACGAATACGGAAGAATCCCCCCATGTAGAAATAAATGAATCATCCGCCCACAAGACCAGCGTATCTCCCTCGCGGAACTTTACACGCGACAAGTTATCGACCATACTGATGCCGCTCCGCTTTATTTCCCTTATCTCAGCACCATAATGACGGACAAAATTAAAATCCCCCACCCGCTTGTTGATACCCGGAAAACGGGCACCGATCACCGCCTCAACACGATGAAAAGAAGACGCATCCGCCTCTCCATGCTCGTCGCCTACCGTGTCTTTCCGCACATCCGGCAATAATCTGGAAGAAAAGAGCAACAAATAAACAATGCCCGTCAAAGCAATGAAAATACCGACACGTCCCAGTTCAAACATGCCGAATCCCTTATATCCGGCATCCAGAATCATACCATCCACAACCAGATTGGTAGAAGTCCCGATAAGGGTACACACCCCTCCCAATATAGTCGCATAAGAAACAGGTATCAGAAATTTAGTTGCCGGCAAGTGGATCGATTCCGCCCAACGTTTAATGATAGGCGCAAAAATCACGACCACCGGCGTATTATTCAGAAAAGCAGAGACAAAGGAAATAGCGGGCAGCATACGCGCCTGAGCTTTAAAAACAGAAGTCGTTCGCTGAGGCAGCAGCTTCTTTATCAACTGTCCCAACGCTCCCGACTGCCGGACTCCTTCACTAATCAGAAAAAGCAACGCCACAGTAATCATTCCCTTATTACTGAACCCCTCCAGCATCTCTTTCGGAGTCAGTATGCCGAAACAAAGGAAGAGCACAGTAACAGAAAACAGAATCATTCCGGGACGCATTTTATCAAGGACGAGCGCAGTGACCATCCCTATTAATCCCAAGAATACAATAATCATCTCGAATGTCAGCATCGGTTCCGGGTATTGTTTCGTTTAACGATAAACCAAGGATTCAGCAAGTCCGGCTTATTATACACAAGCGGCTCCTCCTTCCCCACCTGATATATTTCCACTCCGGACGCCTTGGCTATGGCATGACCGGCAGCCGTGTCCCACTCCATAGTAGGGGCAAAACGAGGATATTCATCGGCAGCCCCCTCACAAACCCGGCAGATCTTGATAGAGCTGCCTACCGATACCAGCTCCACACGAGGATATATCTTTCGCTTTTCCTCAATATAATCTTCCGTTTCGGCCGACAGATGGGAACGGGAAGCGACTATAACAAAAGCGTTACCCGCTCCGGCACAAGGCAAACGAAGCGCCGATGCCTTCATTTCTTCCAGTGAACGGCCTGCACGCCCGGTCACTCCTTCCATTTTATAAGCACCGGTTGTCAGTTCACCCCAATAAAGCGTTTCTTTGACAGGAACATAGATCACTCCAAAAACAGGAACCCCTTCCTCCACTAAAGCAATATTGACAGTAAACTCCCCGTTCTGTTTTATAAATTCCTTTGTTCCATCCAAGGGATCGACTATCCACAACGTATGCCATCGTGCCCGTTCCTCGTAAGGCAAATGTTTTCCTTCCTCGCTTAAAACCGGATAGTCCGTCTCTTGCAAATAAATCATAATGGTTTCATGCGCCTTACGGTCTGCAAGAGTCAGTGGAGAATGATCGGCTTTCCTTTCAATCTGAAAATCAGAAGAGGGATCATTATAAACTTCCAGAATTTCTTTGCCGGCAGCCAAAGCCGCATCTATCGCTTTTAATATATATTCGGTCTGCATAGTGTGTACTTCCATTAAAATGCTTCTGTCATATTGAAATAGAACAAACTTTGGTCATTGGCAAAATTACGCCCGAAGTCCAGACGTACATTCATGCGCGGCTGTACCTCGATACGAAGTCCCAACCCGGCATTGGGAAGCACTCCTTCAATCTTACCCATAGCAGGCCCCATAAAGCCGCACCCTCCCCAAGCAACAAAACCCAAATGATGCAACATACGCTTTACCCATGTACTTTTATCCGTATTGAACATCTGACGATATTCGGCAAGCACCACATGCGAGGATTTATCACGATACTGCCCCATATAATATCCGCGGAGATCAAACGGAGTGCCACTCAAAGCATATTGGTTCATGGGAACATCGCCAAACACATTTTTGGTCTGGGCGGTCCAAGCTATAACCTTTCTATTTCCCACTCTTTTGTATTGGCGGTAGTCCACCTCCAGGCGGTAGAAGTTATTATCTCCTCCCAAAAATTTCTGATACATCAGCCCACGAAAATCCAGATAAATGCCTTTATAAGCATTGGCAGGAATATCCCGGCTGTCGTATGTCAACAGAAATCCCACTCCGGAACTGAAGTTTGAATAGCCGCCGGCAGTTCCTCCCAATCTTTTATAATCGGGCTGATCTACCAAATGCCTGGCAGGCTCAGACATTTTATCATAACTCAAGTCAATCTGGGGGCCGGCAAAGAAATTACTTTTACCCAAACGGAACAAGAACCACGGATTAATCTGGAAACCGCTGTAACGATATTCACTGGTAGAATCACTACGCTCATAATGTTTATTGGTCGTATAGCCGATGCCATAAAAGTTCTCCAGTGTATTCTTGTAAATGAACTTTCCGAAAATACGGAACTTGTCATTCTTAAAAAACAACTGAGGTTTCACCATCAGGTTCAGCCCTCCCTCGAACATCACCGCAACAGCCATCGGCAACACAGAACGTTTCTGCAAGGTATCCGAAGGATTCATACGAAAGGTGACAAGAGCACTACCTCCTATTAACGCACCAAAGTCCGGAGTATAACTCGGGCCTCCCAATATATTATAATGTATATTGCGCTTGGCTACCTTTTGGCGTTTTAATTCTTTTTTTGAAAGTTGATGAATGATAGTATCTTCAGGGATACTACCTATATCACTTCCTTGTGCCTCCATATTCAAAGAACAAAGCAGGCACAGAACCAAGCTAAGTAATGTCATTTTCATATAATAATTTATTGTCTGCCAAGAATCCTTATAAAAAAACTTTCTACGGCTAATGAGTTTTCAAAAATACAAAAGTCCTGCCAAAGAATAACAATGTGTGGAATTGGTTTCTATTTAGTTCAACAATCTTCACGTTCTTTATAATGAATAATGTGCTAATTTATCAATCTACCAATACTTCACTATATTTGCATGACAATTCGCACATTAGCACATTGACAAATTATTTAAAGAGTTTTTCCAATTCATCTTCATTAATTACGGAAAGAACCGTTTTACCATCCGGGGTATAATTAGGAGTAGCCACAGCAAACAAGCCATCCACCAGGCCGGTCATTTCCTCATTCGTCAACACTTGTCCGGGAACAATTGCCGCCGCTTTCGCCAATGTCAATGCCAAAATACTCTGCACTTCTTCTTTTACCTTGCCGCCTTTTTCCATGGCAGTGTGCACCATATTCCGGATCAAGTCAATCGGGTTCAGGCCATCGATACCTGCAGGAACACCGTTGATGGCATAACTTCCTCCCCCCAAATCCGTCAGTTCAAACCCCAAGAAAGACAAATCTTCCATAATTTCCTGCAAAATAGCAACTTCAGAAAGTGGGAACTGCACAATATCCGGAAACAACATTCCTTGAGAAGTACCTTGACGATGACTGATCTGATCTATATACTTGTCATATAAAATACGAATATGGGCACGCTGCTGATCAATAACCATCAATCCGGACTTTACAGAAGTCAGAATAAAACGTCCCTTAAACTGATAATGCTGGCTGGATTTCTCACTAGCTGGAGAATCCTCCACATGATCATACAATCTGGGAGTTTTTCCAACAGAAGAACTCCCTTCTACCCTATAATCACTCTCGTCAGGATGTAGGTTTTGGGAAGATGCATGGCGTTCCAGCCCCGCATACAACTGTTCCCAATCCTTACTAGGTTTTGAATAAGAAGAAGGAGGAGCAGCCGAAGTATTAAAAGGATTATAATCAGAATTATAAGTAGTCTTTGGCGGCTGCACACCTGCATATGGAAATGCGTCAAAGGCCGGAATATCCGGCATCCCCTCCGTATCGAAATCAATAGAAGGCACCGCATTGAACTTACCTAAAGTTTCTTTCACGGCAGCTGCCAATATTTGCCAGATGGCTTGCTCGTTCTCAAACTTTATCTCGGTCTTGGTAGGATGTATATTCACATCAATATTAGCAGGATCCACCTCAAAATAAATGAAATAAGATACTTGCTCACCCACGGGAACCAGTTGTTCGTATGCATCCATGACAGCCTTATGGAAATAAGGATGCCGCATATATCGTCCGTTTACAAAAAAATACTGGCGGGCTCCCTTCTTGCGGGCTGTCTCAGGTTTTCCCACAAAGCCGGAAACACGCACCATCGTAGTATCCACATCCAGCGATAACAACTCCTGATTTATTTTCTTCCCGAAAACTCCCATAATGCGCTGACGCAACTGAAGCGCGGGAAGATTGAACAATTCCGTCCCATTATGGTGCAAGGTGAAAGATACCTTCGGATTAACCAATACAATCCGTTCAAACTCCGTCAATATATTACTTAGTTCCGTTTGGTTAGACTTCAGAAACTTACGACGAGCCGGCACATTAAAGAATAAGTTCTTCACGCCAAAGCTACTACCCTTCGGACACGAAACAGTTTCCTGCTCCTCTACCTTAGAGCCAGATATCGTCAACATTGTTCCCAATTCCTCCCCTTCCATACGGGTACGAAGCTCCACCTGCGCCACAGCAGCAATAGAGGCCAGTGCCTCTCCACGAAATCCCATGGTATGCAAAGCAAACAAATCAGTCGCTTCACGAATTTTAGAAGTAGCATGGCGCTCGAAAGACAAACGTGCATCTGTTTCCGACATACCTTTTCCATCATCAATCACCTGAATAGAAGTTTTTCCTGCATCCACCACCAACACATCAACGTGCTGTGCACCTGCATCGATGGCATTCTCCACCAATTCCTTAATCACTGACGCAGGACGCTGAATCACCTCTCCCGCTGCTATCTGGTTAGCAACGGAATCTGGCAGCAAACGAATAATATCGCTCATATTTATTCTATCAACTTGCTTATTTAAAAAGTTAACTCACCGGTCACCAGGTAATGCAAAATATACAGCAATACCAGAATGCCCACAAACAAAGCCCCGTATGTCATCGGCTTACGTCCGCTTTCTTTTCTGCGTTTTAAATGCTTGGTACCTTCAACAAACTTTCCACGGATGTCTTCCGGAGAAAATTCTTTCGGGGGAAGCATACCTAAATCACGTTTGGCATTCTCCTCCAACTTCTGTAGCTTCTCCTTCCGTTCATCCACATAAATATACTGATGGTTGAAACGGCGGGGCTTTTCCATTTTAAACATTCCCATAGCTATTTCTTTTTATTAAATAAGTTATGATTCGGCAGAGGGGCAGCACTACGGTTGCTCTTTTTCAATTCCTGACCGGCTTTCTTTCCACGCCACTTAAAAATATCCTCTTTATCAAGTGGCCGAATATAATCAAACCACACAAAATTATCCAGTTTCATCTTCTCCGGCGGACGCTGAAGCATAGGATAAAGCGTGCCGTTCGATTTCGGACTCATAATCATTTTTTTCATCTTCCGATTCTCCAAAAACATGTTCAACAGACTAGTTTCGGAAACATTCATCCCAATCAGTGTACTGTCACTTTCCATCGGATAATATACCAAACGAACCGAACCGATCACATCTACTTTATGCATCTCACCGCCCTTGAACCAAGCCTTCATTTCTTTTCCTGTTACCTGATTATAACTGATAGAATCTAGTTTCTCTACAGACAAAGCTTGATTCTGGATATGTGCCCAGTCTATCGTACTGTCATTCATATAAATCATAATTTTCTCTCCCAACAACTGTTGATTATTATTCCACAATATAGGATCATAATGCATAGTCAGGCAACTATCCTTAGAGGAAAAGACCAACGAGTCGCATACCCCCTGCACATCCGTGCGATACATGCGTACTTTATGATATGCCCTTGTTTCCCGGAACATGGAATCAGTGTTCAGATAATAAGTGTACATCTGCAACGTATCAGCATGCATAAACAAACTGTCACCTTGTGAATAGTCTACCGCCACCGCTTTTTTAGTAGCAAAAGCATACTTGGTTAATTCATTATAATAACAATAATCGCCGGCCAGCATATTCTTGTTTACAGTATCGGTCATGATCACATTATCGAATGCTTCCCCATACCCTTTTACACGATCATAAAACAAGCTATCTCCTATCAAACGCTTCCCCTCATTCGTCAGTATGGAACGGTTTAGCAGTTCCGCCTGTCCTATCTGGGTATTATAAAAGCCCAGTTCCGAATAAATATGGTTGGCGTTACTGACAATGTCGGACGGACCGAGGATATTGGCTATTTTGGTCGCCGTGCTGTACCGCAACGTATCGGAAGTCAATGTAAATTTAGGATTGACCAGTTTCACATCATAGTTGAACACGGATATCTTGGTAGCCGGACTGTATTCCCCCCATTCCGAAGTCAGCACATTTTCCTCGTCCATCAACGTCCCGCCCTCAAAGTAATATCCCAGATTATAAATACGGTCGTAGTTCAGACTATCAGTCAACAAAGTCGTGTTCTTGTTCTCCATACGCACATTATAGCGCACCTGGGCAATCTGGGTATTCCCGTCATAAAACAGATAGTCCCCATACAGAAACAAGGTATCACCCTGTACCATCTTCACATTATCAAAAGCCTCCAGTGAATTCGTTTTCTCATAGAAGCAAGCACTGTCACAATACATATACACACTATCGTGACGGAAAGCAACATTTCCAATCAAAATCTGTGCATTCGGGTCCGGATTCAGCGGACTTTTCTTCAACACATCCGAATGCAACAAATACACCTTGCTCTTAGCCGGTTTCTGTTCTCCTTTTTTAGCCGGCACCTGAGCCAACAAGCAAAAGCCGAACAGGCACAGGACACTTGCCACAAGTATCCTATGCCTGCGCGAAGAATATTTATTCTTTCTTTTTTCAAGCATATACTTTATACACTACATTTTTATTTCTTTACCCAACCCGGATATTTAAAATCGCATTTCTGCCACTTCTCATTAATACGCACGTAGGTATGTTTTTGTTTGTCCTTGATCCACTTATCAAGTTTTTCTTCACTGCGTTTGTCCATAACAATCCCTTTCAGACGCTGGTAATCTTCCGTAATCGTCGCTTTGTGACCATTAAGGCGAGTCTTCAACTTCACGATAGCACAAATTTCCTTTCCTTTTGCATTAATCATGGTAAATGGTTTGGAAATCTCGCCCACGTTCATAGTCTCTATCATCTTTGCAGCCTCTTGAGACACCTGCGCCAGTTGCTGCATTTCAAAACGCGCCGTACCGGTCTGCGGATTCGCCATCAAGCCATGATTGTTACGTGTATCTTTATCATGAGAGATATAAGTGGCCGCATCATCAAAAGTGAATTTCTCATTACGGATATCATTGGCTATAGAATCCAAACGCAACAAAGCCGCTTCCAAATCTTTTTCATCTACTTTAGGCTTTAATAAGATATGACGTGTATTGATACGGTCACCACGCTTTTCGATCAACTGGATGATATGGAAACCAAATTCAGATTCCACAATTTTGGATACCTTGTTAGGGTCTTGCAGATTGAATGCCACATTCGCATATTCAGGCACCAACTCCGCTTTACCCATGAATCCAAGCTCACCGCCACGACGGCGCGATCCTTCATCCTCCGAATAGAAACGCGCTAAAGTGGAAAAGCCGATTTCACCGGAAGTTACACGTTCCGTATAGTCACGCAAAGTCTTCTTCACACGCTCAATTTCCTCCTGCGGAATCTTAGGTTCCATAGTAATGATCTGTACTTCTACCTGAGTAGGAATGAAAGGAATACTGTCTTGAGGAAGATCCTTGAAATAACGACGGACTTCGGCAGGAGTAATTTTAATATCGCCCACAATCTGTTGTTGCATCTTCTGCACCGTTTTTCCATCACGTATATTCTCGCGAAGCATTTCGCGTATCTGTGTAGAAGTCTTGTTATAATATTCTTCCACTTTTTCTTTAGAACCAATCTGATCAATCAGCCAATTTGTACGTCTTTCCACATCGCTGATAATTTCCTGTTCGGAAACCTCAATACTATCAATAGCAGCCTGATGGAGGAATAATTTCTGAATGGCAAGCTGTTCCGGAATAATACAATACGGATCACCATCAAACTTACGGCCTTCATACTGGGCGTTCAGACGCTCATTCTCTACATCCGATTTAAGAATAGCCTCATCGCCTACTACCCATACAACCTCGTCTATCACATTGTCTTGCCCATATACAGAAACAACGGCAAACAGCATCAACACCAGTGCATAAACTTTGGTACACATCAATTTATTCATTTGAATTCAAATAATAGTAATTAATCTTGTTCCTATCCGAAGCGCGTTGGTATAACTCTTCTTTGACTTTATTTATAAATTCAACCCGCTTCAGGTTTATTAAAATCTCTTTAATCTCCTTCCTTGCAAAATCCAGCGGCCGTTGTTGGTTCTTACCCAAGAATTCCTCCACATGCAGGAAATAACAAAACGCCGTGTCTTTTACCTCTATATTCCGATTCTTGTCCAAATAGTTTTCATCCGCATCCAGTGCTTTCAAAGGAATTTTGACAGTGACATCAGACAACGGCACCCAACGGTCGTAAAAATAATCATAACTCACCGCATTACCCAAACTATATTTCTCCAAATTCTCAATAGCGTCCTGAGTATTTCTTTTATACCATTGACGCACACTTGACAAATTCTGCGATTGAAGAGGCACTTTGATAAACAGCCCTTTCACAAAAGGATGTTCCGTATGAAACAGCTCCTTGTTTTTCTCATAATAAGCACTGATCTCCTCATCACCTATTTCATTGGCCAGTTTCTGATTAATCAGTTCTTCCTGATACGTATGCATGATCAATGCCCTGCGATAGTTCTCCACCAGCTTGGCTATCTTCGCGTTATCAGGAATATTTCCTTCCGCCTTATCAAAAAGCAGCACATCCTCCACCCAATTCTTTATATAGTGCTCCGCAAACAAGACACTATCATCTTTTGAAATATGGAAAGGAACCGCTGCCTGCAAGTCCTCTTTATAAAGATACTCACCGGCTACTTCCACTAAAGGAGTTTTCCCCTTATGGTCGTGCTCCTGGCCACATCCCGATAAAGCACCCGCTATAACAAGTAACACTCCCCAGTTTTTCACGATATTCATATAACATTAAAATAGTGAACGAAGATACTGCAATAATTAATTACTTCCATTATTATTAACTGTTTTTAAAACCTCTTGGTTAATTTCAACCTTATATTTCCGCTTCAAATCTTTTAACCAAGTATCCTTATAAACAGCCAGATAGTCCTTAATAACCGCCTCTTTTACATCTTCATAACTTTCAGGACCTTTCTTTAACTTCTTTCCCATAACAAAAGTATAAGGCAAAATGGAATCAGGCTGAAAATCACCACATTTAAAAATTAATTTATCAATATATTCGTTGGTTCCTATCTGAAAGACACCTGCCTCTATACGGACTTGGGAAGAAGCAGTGCCTCCGTCCAACTCATGTATGATCTCCTCCCATTGGGATACCGGCTTTTTCTTCAACAATTTCTTAATGGCCGAAGCTCTCTTTTTATCCTTGCAATGAATCACCGCCCCCCGGTAATGCGGCAATTCCCATACATAGTCCGATTTATGCTGCTTGAAAAAGCGTTCCAGATCGCTCTCGCTCCAGCTCTCATCATCCGATGGATGTTTCTGTGACAAATAGGCAGCAAGCAGACCATCGTGCAATTCCCGCAACTGAGCCGCCAGCCTCTCTTTCTGTTCCTCCGAAAGCTCCCCACAGGTATGGCTGCCGTTCTTCTCCAGATAATCCAACAGTTTTTCCCGTTTTTCCTCAAAACTGATCCCCGGCTTACGGTCTATCCATTTCACTATATGAATGCCCATAGGCGAATAAAAAGGAGTTGAGACCTGGTTCTTCTCCAAAGATGCCAGCTTATCTATCCATTCCTGCACATTCTTGTTCACAGGCATCCACGGCAACACTCCGCCCGCATCCCTGCAAGACTCATCGTCCGAGTACCGGCGCGCCAATACCGCAAAATCGGCCCCTTCCCGCAATGCGGCATAAACAGAATCCATCTGCCGCCGCGCCTCTTGTTCCTCCCGGCGGCTTGCATTCTGAGGCAAGTACCTGCTGATATGGGCAATTTTTATCCACTCACTCGCCTGCAAGCGCCGCTCGCCCTGCAGATATAGCCAGCGGGCGTCCTGTTCCTCCCTTCCGGCATCCACCAGATAAGTTTTTAAAAGCTTGCCCCGGCACCACTCCAGCTGTCTGCGGAAAGCAGTCAACGTATCAATGCCCGTATCGTGCGCATAACGCACTTTCAATTTATAGTTGATGAAAGAAGGCAGAAAGGAATCCGGCGTGCGATGAGGTGATTTACGGAAATAAAATTCAAACTCGGAGCGTCTTACCGGTTCACCGTCAATCGATAACACAACTTCTCCTTGCGCCCGCATTTCCAACGCGAACACAAGGAGAAGTGACAAAATACCGGCTATTCTACGCGGCATCATTCATACGTTTTTATTGAGGACGGCTATAGTTAGGAGCCTCGCTGGTGATGGCCACATCATGCGGATGACTTTCCAACACACCGGCATTAGTGATACGGGTGAATTTAGCATCGTGCAATTGCTCTATGTTGGCAGCGCCACAGTATCCCATGCCCGCACGAAGACCACCTACCAGCTGGTAGATCACTTCATACAATGTACCTTTATAAGGAACACGGGCCGCAATACCTTCCGGCACCAGCTTCTTCACGTCGGCGGTTCCGCTCTGGAAATAACGGTCCTTCGAGCCGTTTTCCATCGCCTCCAATGAGCCCATGCCACGATACGACTTGAACTTACGTCCGTTAAAGATAATCGTATCACCCGGCGACTCTTCCGTTCCGGCAACCAGCGAACCGATCATCACACTGTAACCACCGGCAGCCAAGGCCTTCACCACATCTCCCGAGTAACGCAGACCACCATCGGCGATCAAAGGCACCCCGGTACCTTTCAAAGCCTTTGCCACATCATATACGGCAGAAAGCTGGGGAACACCTACACCTGCCACCACACGGGTAGTACAGATGGATCCCGGGCCGATACCAACTTTTACCCCGTCCGCACCGGCTTCCACCAGCATTTTGGCAGCCTCGCCCGTAGCGATGTTACCTACCACAATATCAATGTTCGGGAAGCGTTTCTTGGCTTCTTTCAATTTTTCAATCACATACATGGAATGACCGTGAGCCGTGTCAATGACGATAGCGTCCGCACCGGCCTCAACCAAAGCCTGCATACGGTCCAGTGTATCGGCGGTAACGCCTACCCCGGCAGCTACACGCAGACGACCTTTGGCATCCTTGCAAGCCATCGGTTTGTCTTTAGCTTTTGTAATATCTTTATAGGTAATAAGGCCTACCAGTTTACCGTCTTTATCAACTACCGGCAATTTTTCGATTTTATGCTCTTGCAGAATCCGTGAAGCAGCCTCCATATCAGTGGACTGGTTGGTGGTAACGATATTCTCTTTCGTCATCACCTCATCGATATGCTTGTCCATATCCTTCTCGAAACGAAGGTCGCGGTTGGTCACGATACCTACCAAATATCTTTCATCGTCTACCACAGGAATCCCACCGATTCTATATTCAGCCATCAAGGCAAGGGCATCTCTCACGGTAGACCCTCTCTTGATCGTCACGGGATCATAAATCATACCGTTTTCCGCACGTTTCACAATAGCCACTTGGCGTGCCTGCTCTTCAATAGACATGTTTTTGTGAATCACACCGATTCCTCCTTCGCGGGCAATGGCGATAGCCATTTTCGCTTCTGTCACGGTATCCATGGCAGCAGTCACAAAAGGTACTTTCAACTCGATGTTGCGTGAGAACTTAGTCGTGAGTTCGACTGTTTTCGGTAAAACTTCAGAATAGGCGGGGATCAACAATACATCGTCGTAGGTCAATCCGTCCATTACAATTTTATCTGCAATAAATGACATAGGGCTTTATGCGTTTAGATTTTATTGCGTGCAAATATACGGATTTTATTCAATATGGAAAAATGATAGAATATTTTTTTGTTAAGGTGAAAGAAAATTTAGCAGATGTCCACTTTTATACCATCCTCATATAATGCATTCCAGGTATGGTCTTCATTTACATTTCCCCACACTATTACATAATCAATAGTAGCAGGAATACCCAATGCACGCAAAGGATATAAAATCATTTGACTCATTTGGATACAATTTCCTTTCT
>BLLV01000164.1 GCA_011959205.1 Bacteroidaceae bacterium | reverse complement strand
ATATTTATCATAACATACTTTTCTCCAGCATATATATTCCTCATCATAAACCAGATACACACAAACATAGTCAAAGTACCCCGTTTATACATTGTAAGTGAGGCACGTTTGCGAGGAATAAACCTTCTCTCCAGCAATAGAAAAGACGATACCCTGCCAAATTGGAACATCAAGGCAGATTTTTACAAAATTTGTTAAACTACTTATATTTACAATCACAATTATATAAAATTTTAAAGAAATACGTTATATTCGCCACTGAGATATTATTAACTAATTAAAAGCGCATTTATGAAAAAATTGCTTTTATTTGCAATGCTTGCGGTTTCCATCGCAGCTTATGCCGAAGCAAAGTATCAGTATTTTATTGCTTGTGGCGAAGTCTATGCTACTGATGCTAGTGCTACAACAGAACAAGTTCTGGAGTTGATTGACAGAATTGAGGCAAATTGCCCATGATGTCCTCTGTTCCTATCAAGGGTAGGCCTTAGTAGAGTAAATGGCACAGGATTGATTTATAAGCATCAATCCTGTGCTTTTTAAATAACCAAAGAATGTGTATTTATGAAGAATCGAATTTTAATGATGTTATTTGTATTGCTGTTTTCAATTACGGCAATAGGGCAAAATAATATTCCCTTTCTGGAATGTCACTATGCAGAGAAATTTCTGGACAACCGGTTGAAACAAGACATGTTCCGGCAAGATGAAATGGTACTGCGCATTAGTAAGACGTCATCAGAGTTTTTCAGTTTATGGAGAAGACGGCGCAATGAAATTCAGGACAGCATATTGGCAAAAGGTGGAAACCAAGCTGATATCATGGCAGCGAGAGAGAAAATCATATATCCATTAAGCAACCAACATCAAACAATCTATAAGAATCTCCCTGAAAAAGGGATGCTTACCTATACAGACAGAATATTTGCCAAGAAGTACCTGTATACGGAAAAATTGGAAAAACCTCAATGGAATATATTACAAGAGAAGAAAAATATAGCAAATTATCTGTGCCAAAAAGCTGAAACCACATACTTGGGGCGTAAATGGATCGTATGGTTTACAGCTGATATACCTATATCTGATGGTCCTTGGAAACTTTGGGGGCTTCCGGGATTGATATTGGAAGCGGCAGATGCGGACAATGATTATCAGTTTTCTTGTATAGAGATTAAAAACATTACGCAGAGTATGGCGATAAGTGTTCCTAAGTCGCAATATATAAAATGCACGAAGGAAGAACATATCAAGACCATAACCGAATACGAAGAAGACCCCAATAAGTTCATGCAACGTCAAGGATTGTCAGGTGTATTTGCTGTAGGTGCAGGTGGAAAACAGAGTTCGGCATTCTCTGAGATTAAATATAATTATATTGAGAAATAAGAATTCATTTACATTTTTGATGAGCCGCTTCATTTATTTAATACTGCTTTGTTGTTATTCATTGTGTGCCTATGCCCAAGAAAAGGCATATAGTGGACTGATTTATCAAGCTCAATCGAAGCAGCCAATAGAATTTGTCTCTGTTTGCTTGTTGGCACAAGACAGTACGATTATAGATTATACTTATACGGATAGTAAAGGCTATTTTGAGTTACCTAAGCAAAAACATAGGGGGACTTTGCTGTCTTTTTCCTGCATGGGTTATAAGAAGATAGTAATACCACTGTCAAGTTTTATTAATACTTCAAAAATCATGCTTGAAGAAACGGCTATCAACATACAGGAAGTAAAAATAAGCAGTAATCGTATCACTCAAAGAAAAGACACTTTGAAATACTCAGTCAGTGGCTTTAAAATGCCGCAAGACCGCAGTATAGAAGATGTATTAAAGAAAATACCTGGAATAGAAGTGACGCAAAATGGACAAATCAGATTTCAAGACAGGCCAATCAGCCATTTTTATATTGACGGTATGGACTTGCTTGACAGCAAGTATGCTTTGGCAAGCAAGAACATTCCGGCAAATATGGTAAAAGAAGTGCAAGTACTGCAATCACACCAGCCTATTGCCGCTCTACGTGGCAAGTCTTTCAGTGACAATGCAGCACTAAATTTGGCATTGGAAGACAATGCTAAAAACCGTCTTATCGGAATGATTGACATCGGAGTGGGAATTAACAATGAGAATCAAACAGTGTGGGATAATCGTCTGATGGGTATGTTGTTTGGCAAGAAAATGCAAAATCTGACGATGTATAAAAATAGCAATACGGGTAAGAATATTGCTGATGAAATCACTGCACTTACTCTGAAATCTGATGAGGAGATTCGACAAACAGGTTCAGAAGATGATTTTTTTTCTGCTAATCCTACATCGCCCAGAGGTATAGACCGTTCTCGCTATCTCTCTAACGATGCCCATTTGGCAGCAATGAACTATTTATACAAACCAAGGAAAGAGAATGATTTGCGTTTGCAACTTGTAGCCCTGCACGATGAACAATCCGCAGCGCATGAAACTGAAACCGTATATTTTTATCCTTCACAAACAGTGGCTGTCAGTGAACAGGAAAAATATCAAGGAATAGAGAATCGCTTGGAAACGGAAATAGCCTATATACAGAATGACAATAATGCTTACATCAAGAATGTATTGAGAGGAACGATAGGACTGCACAAGAACAACTTATCATTGTTCACCAATTCCATTCCAACTTATGTACATAATCATCCACAGCAGAAGACAATACAGAATAATTTCCACATCGTGAAAAACCAACGAAACAGTTCCCTTTCGTTCTATTCAAACAATTCTTATGTAGAGTTACCGCAGTACATGACTGTCACCCCCGGACCTTATGCAGACTTGCTGAATGATGGCAAACAGTACGACGAATTGCGCCAGGATGCCCTCTTGCGTGCTTTTAAGTCGGATTCATACACTTATTTTCAACATAAGGTAGGAGGCATTTATCTCAAATACAGAGCAGGAATCATTTACGAGAACCGCCATCTGCAATCGTTACTTTATGCAGATGCAAAGCCCATAAACGATGTAGACTATTCTAATAAAGTCCGCTTAGAAACCTTTGAAACTTACATTGAGCCGAGCTTGAACCTCAAAACATCATATTGGGACTTCCAGTTTCGTCTGCCTTTTACCTACCATTATTCCCGACTGAAAAAAAAATTACCACAAATCGGGCGAGAAAGTAAGCATATCCTACTTCCCACTCCTGCCTTGAATGCAAAATATAATCTGAATGCCTATTGGAATATCAGTATTGCATCTACATTCAATTTTTTGAAACCGGATATCAGGCAGTTGTATGCAGGTTATCTGTTCGACACATATCGCACAGCCCAAAGTTTCACGCAAGACTTGGCATACGACAAAAATATATACAACAGGCTAAGACTACAATACAACAATCCTTTGAACGGACTTTTCATCAATGCAGGTGGATTCTTCAATCAAACATGGCAGGAAAATATCTACATATATGAAAGCCAAGAAAGTATTCTCTCCATCTCCAAATCTTATCCTTATCCAAATACGAAAAAGAATTACGGAGGTAGTGTGCGGATTTCCAAAGCCACGGGATGGAGCAAATTATATGTAGCGATGTCGGCATCTTACAATAAAATGGATGATCACATGATGTTGGAAAACAGTTTGGTGAATTCTCATTTGTCATTTGCTTCCTTTGCCGGCAATGTATCCTTACAACCTTCACGTTATGTTAATATGGAAGCAAATACCAGAGCTACAAGCATTAAATCTCAATTGGATTTGAATGAACAGGCAATTACCCATATTTGGAATTACGAACATTCTATTGACTTCAATTTAATCTTTTCCCCCATGTGGAGAGCAAGGATAACTAATTTTTTCACACATGACAGTCAGAACAAACGTATCACTTACTTTTCCGATGTATCTTGTACATATTCCAAGAAAGGATGGTTGATAGAACTCGAATTGCATAACCTATTTAATCATGATAGATTAAATAATGTCTATGTAAGCAGCTGGACACAACAAGCATCCATATATTCTTTGCGTCCGAGAGAAGTTTTGCTAAAAACGGCTTTTTCATTTTAATAACACTACTTGCAAGCCGCTATTTAATCAGATTCCGCCACCCCGCCACCCCTGCGGAATGAAAAACAGCCCCTTTCTGCCATTTTTCATCCGATAATGATTACCTTTGCGAGACAGGACAGCACTTTGCATCCCCTGCAACCTCGTTTTTCACAACCAAAAACCATTTTCAACATGAAAGAGATTATCAAAATCGCCCCCGCCGGGCTTGCCAAACTGAACCGTTATATTTCACAGGCAAACAAGCAGATCGCCGGGCGGTACGAAAACATCACACTGTCGAAGGTTATAGCCGAATTGACATTGTTTTTTGGGTGTCATTATTGAATAGTAAATCTTACTCTCAACTGGCAAGTACAAGATTACCAAAACACGACAGCACCGTACAGGCAAGTAAAACATTGACTCTTTATTCTATTCATCCTGTCTGCCAATATATACAATCCATTTTCCGGTATTCCTGTAAATGACAACTTTTCATCGTGACATACTGCCTCTTCTATAGGTTGCCATACATTATTTATATAAGTACAAAGAACGTAAGTCGAATCATTCACAGGAGATGATCTATAGATATCTCTTGCTATCCCGTCAAAATAGGCTGTCGTAAATTTATTCCACGACTTTTGAAACTCCATTTCACGAGAGCACAGTCGGCCGATTGTGAAACCCGTTCTGTTGGAATCATCCGCTGTCAATATATTCATATTCCCCTTATCATCCAAGATAAAAGGAAAGCTATTGTTTGAATTTTGAAATAAATATAATAGATTCGTATTCATATTTTCGAACAGAACTTTTCCTTTTTGAGAGATACCGGCTGCAACAGGAATCCATTCATTCGAATTGAAAACTGACAAGAAGCACAAATCCGGCTTATCCGTGACTCGTTCTATAAGAATATCCTTTGCCGGGAAATACTCCATTGTCACATCTTTAAAATGCAAATCATTGAATAATTTTACAGCTTTCACTTTTTCAGGAAAGCGACATGCCATATCAGCATATTCTTTATTCATAGAGCAGGTTCTTCTAAAAACTTTTGGCGGATAACGATATGCACTTTTTGTAGCATCCGCCGTATACTCATAAATTAAAAAAGGATCATAGTTTTCCACTTTTTCAAGTCCCATAAAAGGAATCATCTTTCCATTATCATATAATGCATTCCAGACATGGGCTCCATTTACATCTCCCCACGCTATTACATAATCAATAGTAGCAGGAATACCTAATGCACGCAAAGGATATAAAATCATTTGACTCATTTGGATACAATTTCCTTTCT
>BLLV01000163.1 GCA_011959205.1 Bacteroidaceae bacterium | reverse complement strand
AACCGGGTGCGGATGGCAAACCGGGCGAGGCTGCCGCTGCCGGACACGATGCCAAAGTAAACGAGGAAACCGGTTACTGGCAGGTATGGGATGCTGAAAAAGGCGCATACGTGGATACCAAATACATTGCCGGCGGTTTGAGAGTGGTTGAAGTTGCCGGTGGTTACAACTTCACCGTAACAGAAGCAAACGGTGAGCCGAAAACTATCTTTATTCCGGGTGGAGCTGCCTTGTTAAGCATTACTCCTGAACTGAACGGACAAAGCTATGCTCAGAATTTCAATATTTATTATGGTATATTGAATAACGATGTGGAATGGGCAGGACATAAAGCTGTAAACGGCAAAATGTTGAAAGGTATGTATCCTACTGCCGACCGCGACATCAAGATGCAATTGAATCCTGCAGGTGCTGATGCTGACGCTTATGACTGGGCATTTGTGTCTACAGACAACACCACTCCTTGGGGATTGAATTTTGGTGCTCCCAAAGCATGGACCGGCAAAGCTACTGTATCTACCCGTGCCATATCGGCCAACGGTATGTGGTTACTGCCTCGTGACGTACAGAAATGGGATTTGGATGCAGCTGGAAGCCAGGGACGTCCTGACTATGCAGGCCAGTTCAAGGCTAATGATGGTGACAAGTACCTGTTTGCACTGAAAGCTACATCAAAAAATAATGGAGAAGTAGTAAAATCCCCGTTTGTATATACATTCAAAGCCAGCAATGTAAACGCAACTGAAAACATTTTCATTAATGGCTTGGCATTTGCTCCTTCAGGAAGCTCATTCTTGTATGGACAGGAATATACTCCTTCCTTCGAAATGCTATGGTCTAGTTTTGATGGATATGACCAATCTGCAGAAGACTCTGTATTGGTATACGACTACTATCTGGAAATAGACAAGAGCAAGATTACAGATGAATCCATCAGAAAATATGGTGTGGAGATTACTGAAGACGGTTATCGTTTCATCGCTAAGAAAGAAGCTGTAGTAAACAATACTATTCCGTTCATTTACAACTATATCTTGATAAACGGTCAGAAAGGTAAGACTTACTTCTCTGTCAACTTCAATGATGAGGCTGTGACTGTTCCTAACAAGTTCTTGGAAGATATCGTTGCACCGTTCAATGCTACGGTTATGGCAAATCAAACCAGATGGTATGGATGGAGTAAGGCACTTGACTTGACAGAATTCTTCAACACATTGGGAGATGCAGGCAAGATGAAGTGGATTGATGCGATTGCACGCAGCATGGGTAACTCAACCGATCCACAAGAGATCAACAGAAGTGTATTCGATAAGAAATATGGTAGCAATGACCTTGACTTCAATGTAGAACTGACCGGTGGTGATCCTATCAACAACCAAGGTACTTGGGATCGTTATGCATATAATGGTGTATTACTGAACAAATACATTGAATTTGATTATGTAGACGCAACTGGCAAGTCTTGTCTGACCGGAAATATCCGTGATTTGGATAAGATTACCGCATTGAAGGTAACATTCAAGGTTGACAGTGAATTAGGACATGTGACTGCTCCTTATTATACTACAGACGGTCGTCAGTATAATGGTGACAGCAATAAGATTGCATTGCCTTTGGACAACGCGTTCCGTGTAGAAATCGCAACTCGTTATGATCAATACGAAGTGGCAAGAATGAACTTCTCATTCGAATTGCAGATGCCTACTAACTGCCCGATCAAACGTGAATCTGTAGCTAACCGTACATCTGCTTGGTCTAAAGACAAAGACGGAAATGATGTATTGAAAGTATATGGTGAAAAACTGTTGGACCGCAATGATGCTGTTGCTGCTGATATGCGTGATGCATTCAAGGGAGTGTATAACTACCAGAATGGTGTTTACAATGCAAAAGCAAATGTTGAAGCTAACTGGTATGAAGTATTGGTTCCGGCTAATTCGTTCCAAATTATTGGTCAGACTAATGAAAGCAATGCAACTCTTGCCGATATCTCAAATAGTTCATTATATACTGAATGGAATACAATCGGCTTCTATAGCACAACCGGCAACATGGATGCATATACTTTGACCGATGTTAAATATCACCACTTCAATGTTTATACAGAAGCTAAGGATGATATTATATTACAATTCGCCAGCCGTATAGCAGACTCTAAGGTTGCAAAAGTAGCATCTAAGGGTACAAAAGAGAATCCGTTCATTGCAAAAGCTGTTTATTCAACAGATGGTTTGCAGACAATCTTGAAATATGCATTCCAGGTAAGTAACGTTGATTTCACTTTGGCTGATGCATTTGACAAACCGTACTGTCTGTTTGACCGTGCTGCCGCACAAGGTGTAACTGCTGCATTGCGTGCCGAATTGAACTCTTCATTGGTAAATAACAGACAGAGCATTGTTGTAGATAAGGCTGATCCTTCATTCTATGGCTTGTATCCTTCTGCCAAGATGGATCAACAGGCTACAAATGTGGTAACTTATATCTTAGACGGTGCTGCTCAAACTGCTAACACCAACAAGATGAAGTTTGATATTGCCAAGGAAGTAGGTAACGGTAAAGTTATCGAAATCACATATCATATCACAGATGTATTTGGTATGACTAAAGAGTTGACATTCTATGTACAGACTTTGAACTAATTGTCCCTCATAGTAGAGTCTTAAAAAGTGAGAGTGACTTTCAGGTCACTCTCTGCTAACAATCCCAAGATAAGACTTTCTCCGGTGGGAGAATCTTATATAATAAAAACTTTAAATTTA
>BLLV01000162.1 GCA_011959205.1 Bacteroidaceae bacterium | reverse complement strand
AACCGGGTGCGGATGGCAAACCGGGCGAGGCTGCCGCTGCCGGACACGATGCCAAGATTAGCGAAAACGGTTACTGGATGGTATGGGATGCTGAAAAGGCTGCATACGTTGAAACAGAATATATTGCCGGTGGTGCGGTAGCTGCACAGGTGAAAGGTGGCTGGAACATTACTGTAAAGGATGAAAATGGTGACGAACAGACTATCTTTATCCCGAGCAGTGCTACTATGGGCTATATGGATGTCTTGAATGGCGCTAACCCGATGCGTGCACTTTATGGTATCAATGAAAAAGATGTTGAGTACGGACCGGCCAAAAAGACTTTGAAGAAAGGTTTGTACACCACTCTTGACCGTGATTTGGAAGTTGTGGTTAATCCTCAGGGAACAGACGCTTCTGCTTATTCATTTAGCTTGATGAACTCTGCCAATGTGGATACGGAATTGCCGTTTAAGGACGCTGTTCCGTTTAAGGGTGTATTGACTAGAGCCACTTCTGAAAATGCAGTATGGGTATTGCCTCATGACTTTGTCCGTTATGAAAACATTGACGATGCTAGAACGAAGAACTATCTGTTGTTCAAGGCTAATGACGGTGCAAAACATGCCTTGTCTCTGACTGCTACTTTGAATGAAACAACAATTAAGACTCCGTATGATTTGAGTGCTCAGTTGAAGAAGATTGGCGAAGTTTATGTAAGTTTGCAAAATTGGGAAAATTGTGCAGTTAATGTAGATTATACTCCTATTGTTTCTTATATTTCTCCGTCTGTAGATGCAGCTGCTGTATATGACTACTGGATTACTTTGGAACAATCTGCCAAGAATTTGAAGAACGCACAGTTGTATGGTGTGGAAATAGATAAAGAAGGTCATAGCTTCAAGTTCACAAGAGAGACAGGTGTGAATAACTCCATTAAGTTTGTTTACAACTACATTTTGATGGACGGTACTATCGTACAAGGTGATAAAGATGCGCCTCACTTCTTAGCTTATCAGCGTGAAGAAATGGCAAATGCTCATGAAATTACTTTGGAACGTTTGAAGACAGCGATGGATGCTACAGTAATCTTGGATGCCAACAAAAATTATACAAATGAGTACGTATTGACTACTAAGGCGTACGATTTGGCTAAATTGGTAGGCGATATGTCAGATGTAGAGAAAGCTGTATGGAAGAGTGCTATTGCTTCTAGTTCTTATAAGTGGAACTTGATTGGTGGTGAAGCAGGTGAAGAATGGGATAACTGGAATGAATGGAATTCTGTGAACTATCAGAGAGCATGGAACATTATTCCTGTCTTTGATACGAAGGAGAACACAGTTGTGTTCAAATTCTATGTATCTTCTACGTATGCTGCAAACTTCATTCTGAATAAGGCATACGAATTGACAGTTACTGTTAATGATGAGGATACTAAGACTCCTGTTGCTTCTATCATCCTGCCGTTCGAATTCACTCAGCCTACTTTGGACATCACTCGTGTAAACGGTGAAAAGGCTATCTGGAATGACAAGAAGAATGTATTGAGCATCTATGGTGACTTGGTAAATGAAAACTATATGTATGTTCCGTTCTATGAAGCATTCACTACTGCATACGCTACACAATATAGCAAATTTGGTCCAAGTGCTAGATATTATACATTGAGTAATGCATACGGAGACGATGCAATTCTGAGAATGTACAATGCTAAATTCTTGGGTCATAACTATGAATTATTAGAAAATGTATCACTTACGAACATTGTTTATTCAAGCAAGGCTACTGAATGGAATACTTGGGCTTATGCTGGATATGTAAATGACGAAGATTATGCATTCAATATCATAGCAGATTACAAGTTCTACGGAGTATATCCTGCAACTAAGGATCAAGTATCAGACTTTACTCTGAGATTCGCTAGCTTGCTGGGTGACGCTAAGAAGGTAGAAGCTAAGAAAGAATTTACTTCTAACAATGTAACTCGTGAAGTAGTTCTGACAGATGCTGACTTTACTTTGGTGGATGCTTTGGATGATACATTCTATCTGTTCGACGGTGTTAAGGCTGACGGCAATGTGGACAAGCGTTCTGATATGAACCTCCGTCAAGGATTTGAAGAAGGTACTGAAGGATTCGCTACAAACTTCACGCTGGCTAATGCTAATGCATCTGCATACTATTACAAGAACGGTAACAAAGTTGCTATCCCTGTTTCTGTAGGTGCTGTTAACACTAATGCTACATTCGAAACTAATGCTAACACCAAGACCAGAGCTTGGGTACCGGGTGCTATCAGTGCAACAAATGTTATCGTTACAGACCTTAATGCTAACGAAGCTATCAAGGCTCAAGGCTATGCTGCTGTTCCTGGTGGTATCATGATCCAGTTGCCTTCTAGCATTGGAACTACAGAACCTGTTACTATCGAATTCAAACTGAAAGATGTATTCGGTGTAACTAAGACTCTGAAAGTAGTTGTTAAGGCTGCAAAATAAACTTGGTTAAAAAAACTGCTTCCCTCTCGTGGGGAAGCGGTTCCTTCTAAACAAATGAATTTATCAGGAAACGATACAATCCCAATTCAGATAAAGTTCATTTTTTCAACAAGATAAGACTTTCTCCGGTGGGAGAATCTTATATAATAAAAACTTTAAATTTA
>BLLV01000161.1 GCA_011959205.1 Bacteroidaceae bacterium | reverse complement strand
GCTGCCGACGAAGAGGATAGTGTAGATCTCGGTGGTCGCCGTATCATTAAAAAAACGAGTCTCGGCACAAACCACCAAAGTTAACAACATATTCTGTATCTGTCTTTGGACCAAAATGCCAATTGCCTGTTGATTCTTTAAAACGAGCAAGGTCACCATAGACAAGATATTCTCCTGATGTTGGTCGATAAGGAGATCCATCAAGATCTAAATTGGTGCCATCCATCGTTTCAATGCGGTCATAGTCAGTAATGTTGACGTAACCACCGCTAATATTTTGTATGTGCCAGACCCCAACTTTGGGTAGCACAATATCGTCAATTTTATCCCAAGCAACTTTATACGTTACTCCGTTGCTGTCTGTGCAGACAAACAAATCTCCTGTTTTAAGTTGATCAAAAGTTGCCATTGGTTAACTCCTGCACTCCATGTTAATTTGTTTAGCTGGTTGATTCTTTAAAGGGCAGCCGTCATACATTGAATCAGGCAGATAATCGGGGTGCACGCCTTTGCTGCCGCACCAGTTACTGACGTCTTGATCAAACGATGCAGCATTATTGAATACATAGTCTCATATACTGCTCTTAAATTGTTTCCTGGAGTTGCTGTTGCAAAACTTTTGTTCAGTTTTTCGTAAGCAGCTTTTTGTTGTTCTTTGTCCACAAGCTTTGTAGGAAAAGATGCATGAGCAGCTTCGTGTACAGCAGTTGTAACTGTTCCTTTGATTGGGTCTACGTATGCTTTATCTGTACCTGGATAGTAAACACCACCACCAGTGCCCCACATACCTACTCCATCGTTAGCAAGCACAGAAGGAGCTGCTTCAATCTCAAAATCTCTCCCTCCTGCACTTCTTACTAAATCAAGTGCTTTTTTTGGTTTCTGGTGTTTGTTTCCAACTACCATCAGATTGCATATCAAATGCCCGAAGCATTTCACCAGCCTTTCTATAGGGCATTTTTTTATCTTGTACTGTATACCTATTCTACAAACCACAAAACCACGCTAAAC
>BLLV01000160.1 GCA_011959205.1 Bacteroidaceae bacterium | reverse complement strand
TTTAAATTTATAAATTTAAAGTTTTTCTATTATGAACAAAAAGTTTTTAAGTGCAATCCTGTTCGGAGCCTTGATGGTTACTTCGACAGGAACATTTGTGTCTTGTAAAGACTACGATGATGACATCGATAATTTGCAAGGACAAATTGACAAGCTTGTTACTCCCGAGACTCTGAACACTCAGATCTCTCAGTTGCAGGCTAATATTGATGCTGCTAAACAGAGCGCAACTTCTGAACTGGCGACAGCTAAAGCTGCTTTGGAAGCTGCAATAGCAGGTAAGGCTGATGCTGCTGTTATAACAAACTTGACCGAGAAGGTGACTGCTGCTCAGACTAAAGTTGACAACTTGGGAAATAAGTTAGCTACTATTGAGTCTACTTTAAATTCAGTTAAGTCGGATGTTGATAACCTGAAACAAAATGCGGGTAAAGCTGAAATGGCTGAGATTGACCGTAGAATCAAAGAACTTAGAAATGAATTGCTGGCTATTATCGGTGATAAACTGAGTAGCTTGGTATTTGTTCCTTCTTTGTATGAAAATGGCATCGAAGCAACTCGTTATCCGTATGCTTCGGGTATTTATAAGGCATTTACAGGAACTGCTCAAGGTGAGAATCATGAAAAAGCAAGTTTCACTATCAGTGAAAAAAATACCTTTATAAATGTTGCTGCCGACGGTGAATATACTATTGGTTCTTTATCTAAAGCTGTTTATCGTGTAAATCCTACAACAGCAAACCTGACCAATGTTGCATGGGGATTCTTATATAGTGAACCTGAATATGTAGATGCATCTTCACGTGCTGTCGCAACTCCTAAACCGGTATATAGCACCAGTAAGCAATTGGCTAACGGTGATTTGGAAGTGGTTTATAAAGTGGAAAACCCTGCCGGTTTGAAAATTGTAGCTGACAAAAATGTATCTGTAATGGCTTTGACCGGTACTTATCAGAATGAAGAAGCTAAAGATACAACGGTTACTTCTGACTATGCTGCTATCTTGCCGGCTGTCGTTACCTTTAAAGCTATTGCATTCAATACATTGGAAACAGAAAATGATCTTTGTACTTTGGGTGCTAAAAAGCATGAACTGTATATCAAGGGTGAAGATGCTGCTAAGGCAGAAGCAACTATCGACGTGAAGTATAATGGTGGTACTCTTGATTTGACTAAGTATTTGAATGTACATTATACTCAGGCTGATATTAAAGCTGCAGCATCTGATGCTGAACATCAGATTATGGCTTATGCAAATGTGGCTGATTATGGCTTGCATTTTGAATATGAAATGTTGGGCTATAAGACAGGTGCTAATAAAACAGAAGAGAATAAGTATGGTACAGTTGATAACAATGGTATTTTTACTCCTTGCTATGTAAATGCAAATGGAAATACTACTCCATGCAGCACCAATGAAGATGGTATTTCGGCTGTAGGCAGAACTCCTATCGTATTGGTTAAGTTGATGGATGGTAAAAATATTGTCCTTGCAGGTTATGTTAAATTGCATATTGTGAAGGATCTGGGCATTCAGACTCTGCCTGAAGTATTTAATGCAACTAAACCTTATGTATGTGATGGCTTCGAGGATGGAATTACATGGGATGATATGTCTGGTAAGATCATTGAAGCATTGAAGATGACTAAGGCTGAATTTGTAAATTCATTCGAATTTGTAGCAGGAAAGACTTACATTACCAATAATGGCCAAAAAACATTTACTGAAGTTGCAAATAATGTATATGGCGATTTGACAATCTCTAGTGACTTTACAAATGTAGCAACTACCAATGACATTATTACATGGACGGCAGATTTCGATGAAATGGATGCTATTTCTAAATTGCCGAACCGCACAGTGACATTGTATGCTTGCTTCCAGTCTAAGACTGATACGAAATTCTTTGTATATGTACCGTTTACTGTGACTATTGCCGTAAAACCGGAAGTAACATTCGGAGATAAGATCAAGGCTTACTGGTATCCTACTACTGAATCTACTGTAGCCAAGAGAGATACGGTACGTATGAATGTTCCAAGACCTACTACTGATGGTAAGACTGTGAAGGATTATTCTAAGGATTTGGATGATAACTTTGAGGGTAATGTGGTTAAAGTGGCTAAGACTTCTGCAACTCAAAACCAGTACTATGATTTGGCAACTTTGGGAACTGCTTATTCTTATGAATTTGCAGCTGTACAACCGGAAATTGCAGATCCTAACCAGAATAACGTTAAATATCAGCTTGTTCGTGGTACTGATCACACTAAATTGTATGTAGGTGCAGCTGACGTTGCAGGTAATCTTGTCGCTTCTATCGCAGCTGACGGAACCCTTACTTATGCAACTACTGACAGTGCTAAGAAACTTTTGAACCTATATGGCCACTTGGTTCCTAAGCATTTTGCAAATGTTGAAATTGTTGCTACTTATGATGACTGTGCATTAGCTTTGGGTACAGAAAACTTCAAGGTACGTTTCTTGCGTCCGGTTGATGTTCTTGATGGCGACCAAGCTAAGTTTATTGATGCTCAGGCAAATGGTTCTTCCATTGTGTTAGGTGATTTGTTTGACCTGAAAGACTGGCGTGAAGAAGCATTGATTGTTAAGAATGCCGGTTCGTACGTAAGTGCTGTAGAAAATGGTGTTAGCCTGTATCCTTATTATGAATTCAGCACTATTAAAGTTGATATCGCTAATGCAGAATGTGACTTGACTGGTACCAGAAAGAAAGTTTCTGAAGTGACTAATAAACTGGAACTGTCTGTGACTGGTGAGGGCGTTCAAAATAATGTGGTAAATATTGAAAATGTTGCTGCTTTGAACACTACTAAGATTGTTTACAAGAACAATGAAGGCAATGTTCAGAAATTCACATTGTGGATTCCGGTGGAAATTACTTACTATTGGGGTACTTTGAAAGCTGTTGCCAAGTGTGAGGTTGAATCAACAAAAGCAAATCAGTAATAGAACGGATATTGCATCATTAGCAATTAAATAGAGTGAAAGGTGCGTTGGAAATAGCAACGCACCTTTTATTGTTAATGAATTAATCTTAATTGTATTGTAAATGAAAATAGATAAAATCGTTTTTATTTTGTTGTTGAGTTGCCTTCTGTTTTCATGTGGTCGGAAAGAGACGAAAGAGCGTATGAAAACCTATGCCGATGCGGAAAAAGAGTTTGTAAGTTCATTGACAAAGAAAGACTCCATTGCCATTCTTGAAATGTCTCAGAAATGTATGGATAGCTTGAAGGCGGGTAATGTGGAAGCGGCTTTGGGAATGCTTTATGTGATTAAAGCAGGTGAAGTGGTAAGGCTTACGGATGAGAATAAGGAGGATTTCAAGAAACACTTTTGTACTTTTCCCGTTGTAGATTATCATTTGGAGTATTTTAGTTTTTCTACTCAAGGATGCAATGATCTTAAATATAAGATTGAGTTTGCAAGGAAAGGTGCTGATGGGAGTGCTCCGGCTATGGCTTTTATGTTCAATCCTGTGAAGATTGATGGAACTTGGTATTTGTGTGTTAAGAATAGGAACCAATCCAGCAAGGAAATGTTGAATCCGCGTGAAAGTAATTCTCCGGCTCCCGGTGAAGTGAGACTACGTGAATAGTATGAATGATAATTCTCTTTCAGGTAAAGAGAGAATGAATCCTGATAAAGAGGATCGTTCTCTCTTCTGCTTTAGAAAATAGATTCCTGTGTCTGGGTGGTCAGCAGTTCCAATGCTTTGATTCCCATCACCGAATTCCCTTTTGGGTTTAATCTCGGGCTCCACACTACAACCGAATATCGCAACGGATAGACTGCGGCTATGCCGCCTCCTACACCACTTTTTCCCGGAAGCCCTACCAGATAAGAAAACTCTCCGGCTTCGTCATAGAACCCACATGTTTGCATGATGGCATTGATACGTTTCACCTGAGAGGCGGTCAGCGTGATTCCTTCGAATGTGAAAGCTTGTTTATGATTGGCGAACGGCAAAAAAGCTTTGGACAAGTCATAACAACTCATCTCTATGGAGCATTGCAGGAAATAGAAGCCGAGCACGCGTTCTATGTCATTGTCTATGTTATGATGATATTTCAACAGGTTGGTAATTGCCGCATTCAGGTAACCGTTTTCACGTTCGGACAGGGCTACTTCCTCATTATAATGAATCTGGTTATTTCCGCTGATTGAGCGGACGAAACGAAGATATTCTTCTTCGGGGTGTTTCAAATGGTTCAGCAAGATATCGGCCATTACAATGGCGCCGGCGTTAATAAAGGGATTCCGGGGAATTCCTTTTTCTACCTCCAGTTGTACTAATGAGTTGAAAGCTGTTCCCGAAGGTTCTTTACCCACTCTTTTCCATAGATCATCTCCTTCAAGACTTAAACACATGGCAAGTGAAAAAACTTTCGAAATACTTTGGATGGAGAAGCTGGTGGTAGCTTCTCCATGCATGAAAGTTTTGCCTTGTATCGTATGGATGCACATTCCGAATTGATCCGGATTAATTTTGGCAAGTGCCGGAATGTAATCAGCCTGTTTGCCGATAGAGGCGTAGGGCTGGATTGCCTGATGAATATCTTTTAGAATCTGTTGATAATCCATGATTTGGATGTTTTTATTTTTCTGTATAATCACCATGGGCTTTGATGAGCTCGATCAGTTTCTCAACAGCTTGGTCTTCGGGAATGTTTTTTTCTATACATTCTTTCTTCTTATAAAGACTGATCTTGCCGCGGCCGGCGCCTACATAACCATAGTCGGCATCCGCCATTTCGCCGGGGCCGTTGACAATACAGCCCATAATGCCGATCTTCAAACCTTTCAAGTGCGAAGTGGCCGCTTTGATGCGCGCAATGGTGGATTCCAGATCATATAGGGTACGCCCGCAGCCTGGGCATGAAATGTATTCTGTTTTGCTGGTCCGGATTCTGCCGGCTTGTAGTATGCCAAATGCAGTAGTGTCTACCACTATATGACTCAGAGGACCTTGGTTATACAAGAAGATGCCGTCACAGAGTCCGTCAAAAATGAGTGCGCCCATATCGGCGGCCGCCTTGATTTGCAGGTCTTCCGCTTCCGTTTCCTGATAGTACTGGAAGAATACAACCGGGTTTTCCAAACCTTCATTCATCAGCTCGTGTGTCATGGCACGATATTCGCCGAGACGGTTGGGATGATTGCTTTGGGCGATGATGACCACTTCGGGATGCAGTTTGAGAGCCGCAATTACCTCGTCATTCATTGCCATATAAGGAAGGAACAGGAATTTCAAGTCCGAGGACGTGTGATGCAATTCTATCATCTGCTGGTAGTTGAATGCCGGATAGACATTCTTGTCTTCGGGATTCCATGCGTTGGCATCCACCAGATAGGTTATATTGTTATCTCGTGATTCGGGCACACTTTCACCACAATAAATATAGTCGGGCTTGAACTGGGAGCTTGTCTCAAAAGAACCTTCCAGACGCTCGGCTATCACTACGGGAAGATTATCGCCTCCGATGTTTCTCACAGCTTTGGTTTTCCGGCGGCTGGGAGAAAAGTAGTTGAATTGCGGGGCTTCTTTCCCTGGAATAAAAGGATGCCCTTCCCGGGGGAGTATATAGTCAACCAGTTTGCGGGCTACCGGAATTTCGGCTTCGGGAGCCTCGCTCAATGAAACGCGGATGGTATCTCCCAAGCCATCGGCAAGGAGTGCTCCTATTCCCAATGCGGATTTTATTCTTCCGTCCTCACCATCTCCTGCTTCGGTAACACCCAGATGCAGCGGGAAAGCCATATTTTCCTTTTCCATCTCCTTTACCAACAGGCGGACCGTCCGGACCATCACTACGGTATTGGATGCCTTGATGGAAATAACTACATCGTTGAAGTGTTCTGCAACACAGATGCGCAGGAATTCCATGCACGACTCTACCATGCCTTCGGGGGTATCGCCATAATGGGACATGATGCGGTCTGACAAGGAGCCGTGGTTTACCCCGATGCGGATGGCGGTGTGGTTTTCTTTGCAGATGTTCAGGAAAGGGACGAAGCGGGCACGTATTTTGGCTATTTCTTGTGCATACTCTTCATCGGTGTATTCCAGTTTCCGGAAAGTGCGTCCCGGATCTACATAGTTCCCCGGATTGATGCGCACCTTCTCTGCATATTGTGCCGCTACATCAGCTACTTTGGGATTGAAATGCACATCGGCCACCAACGGGGTGTCATATCCTTGGGAGCGTAATCCGATATTGATGTTTCTCAGGTTTTCGGCTTCACGCACACCTTGTGTAGTGAGGCGAACATATTCACCACCGGCATTTATAATGCGTTTGGCTTGTTCCACACATGCTTCGGTATCCATGGTAACGGTATTCGTCATGCTTTGGATACGGATGGGATGGTTCCCACCCAGTGGAGTTGCTCCGATATTCACTTCGGAAGATTCGCGGCGGGAGTAATTGAATAAATCCATATTTAGTGATAAATGGTCAGTGATTAGTGGGTTGCGCTGGAATGCCGCATGGACATTAACCATTCGCCACTAATCACTCACTACTAATTAATTCGTTTTATATTCAAACTTTACTTCTTTCAGTTCTTCGTTGGCTTTCACGATTTTCTTTTTCAAGCCGGTTTTGTAATCTGCAAACTTGGCTGCCAGCTCTGTGTCACTCAATGCCAGCATTTGTACGGCCAGGATGGCGGCGTTCATGGCTCCATTGATGGCAACGGTGGCTACAGGTATTCCGGGAGGCATCTGGATGATAGAATAAAGTGCGTCTACCCCGTCCAGAACCGAACCTTTTACGGGTACACCGATAACGGGTAGTGTGGTATTTGCGGCAATCACACCGGGAAGTGCGGCAGCCATGCCGGCAGCGGCTATGATGATTTTGATTCCACGGCCTGCGGCATTTTTTGCAAACTCTTCTACTGCTTCGGGAGTACGGTGGGCCGAGAGAGCGTTCATTTCGAAAGGTACGTGCATCTCGTCCAGTAATTTGGCAGCTTTCTCCATGACGGGAAGATCGGAAGTGCTGCCCATGATAATGCTTACGATAGGTTTCATTGTTTATTGTTATTGTTTGGTTTATATATTTACTTCAGGCACGGATTATACGGATAAACGCGGATAGGGAAATCCGTGAAATCCGCTTAATCCGCGCCTGAACAATTCTCTGATGAGAATCTATCTTATTCGTTTACTAATGCCTTGTATGCTTCGGCATCCAGCAGGTCGTTAACGTCGTTAACGTCATTGGGTTTGATTTTAATCAGCCATCCTTCACCATACGGATCTTGGTTTACCAGCTCGGGATTGTCGGCCAATGCTTCGTTCTGTTCCAAAATTTCTCCTGAAACAGGAAGGAACAGATCCGAAATAGTCTTTACTACTTCAATAGTACCGAAAACTTCTTCTTTTTCCAGGGTTTCTCCTTCGGTAGGGATATCTACAAATACGATGTCGCCCAATTGTTCTTGTGCATAATCAGTGATGCCTACGTATGCGATATCACCTTCTATTCGTATCCATTCGTGTTCTTTGGTGTACTTTACATTGCTTGGAAATTCCATAATGCTTTCAATTTATAAGGTTAATACTAAATTTTCTTCAAATAAACAAAATTCCGATGACACCGCAAAACAATCCGACAATAAATCCGGCTAAAACTTCTAATAAGGTATGCTGTTTTACGATGATACGGGCGGTGCCCAGCATTCCGGATAGCAAAATGAAAAAGCAGAGCCACCATACGGGGTTGAAATTGAATATAAAGCTGTAGGATAATAATCCGCCTACCATCATGCCGCTGCTTGCCACGTGTGTGCTGATTTTCCACTTGAAATTGATCAGTGTGCAAAGAATCATGCAGATAAGGGCGGCTACGATAATGCCCGACATATAGCGGGGAAGATGTATTTTGTACATGGTGATGAGGCAGGTGACATAGCTGATGATGGTCAGTGCGTATGGCACGAAACGTTTTTCGCGGTGGCCCAATTCATGAATGCCCCAGCCGTTTATTTTTTGAAACAGGTAGATGGCGAGTATCGGCATCAGAATGGTGAAACAGTAAACTATGCCCAGCACTATCAGCTTGTACTGGATGGGCATGATACGAAGATAGGTGAAGAAGAAAAGCAGGAAGAATGCCATAAAAGGAATCATAAAGGGCGTGAATATGCCTGATATGATGCGTGAACTGACTTCAAGCGGGCTATTCCTCTTGGCTGTTGTTATTGCTCCGGTGGTTTCGTTGGCTTCCATATAATTTATATTACCTTCTTAATCGTGCGACGGGTATGTTAAGTTGCTGGCGGTACTTGGCTACGGTGCGGCGGGCTATGGGGTAGCCTTTCGCTTTTAGTATATCGGCCAGTTCATCGTCGGTGTAAGGCTTTTCCTTGTCCTCGGCATCTACACATTCTTTCAGAATACGCTTGATCTCGCGGACAGAGAGTTCTTCACCGTCTTCGGTGGTATAACCATCGCTGAAAAAGAATTTCAACGAATAGATACCGTAGTTTGTTTGCACATATTTGCTGTTGCTTACACGTGATATGGTGGAAATATCCAACCCTGCACGTTCGGCTACATCTTTTAATATCATGGGTTTCAGCAGTGATTCGTCTCCTTCCAGAAAGAAGGGGCGCTGAATGTCTATAATGGTTTGCATGGTGGTGAGCAGCGTATGCTGGCGCTGTTTCACGGCATTGATAAAGCCTTGTGCGGCATCCACCTTTTGTTTCAGGAACATCAGTGTGTCCTTCGAGGCCTTGCTCTGATTGCCTTTGTTGCGGGTGTGCTCGTCCAGCAGTTCGGTGAACTGGCGGCTCAGACGCAACTCTGGAACATTGCGGTTGTTCAGACTTAGGGTGATGGTGCCGTCTTCATACGTTTCTACAATGAAGTCGGGAATAATCTGCTGCATATTTTTACCCATCACTTCACCCAATGAACTGCCCGGACGGGGATTCAGTTTGGTGAGATCGGCCACCGCTTCATTATATTGTTCTTCGGTAATGCCTAGTTTCTGGATAATCCTTTCTTTGTTTTTGCGGGTGAATTCATCACAGCATTTGCCGATGATGTCCAGTTCTATTTGTTTCAATGGCGAATCGGCTTTTCTTTGTATCTGTAGCAACAGGCATTCCTGTAAACTACGGGCACCGATACCGGCCGGATCAAAGTCTTGGATGACTCCCAATACGTTGTTCAACTCCTCTTCTGTGGTATAGATGCCCCGATAGATGGCAAGCTCATCCATGACAGACTCCATGTTTTTGCGCAACAGGCCGTCGTCGTCCAATGAACCGATCAGGTATTCGGCTATGTCTCGTTGTTCCGGAGTGAGTTCCTGCATTTGCAGCTGGTCTTTCAATATTTCATAAAAAGATACGGCATCCGAGAAAGGAATTTCTTCGGCTACTCCTTCTTTGGAACGATTGTGTTCCTGTAGTTTGTAATCGGGAATATCGTCCTCGTTCCTGTAGTCGCCTAATGAAAAGTCTTCGTTCGGCTCTGTATTTCCGTCCTCGTTCTCAGCGTACTCTGTATTGTCATCTTCATTTTCGGGCATTTCTTTCCCCTCCTCCAGGGCCGGATTATCCAGTATTTCGGAATGGATACGTTCTTCCAGCTCCACAGTGGGAAGTTCCAGCAATTTTACCACCAGTATCTGTTGTGGAGATAAAGTCTGTATTTGCTGCTGGGCTTGTATTTGTACTTGACGCGAGCCTTGTGCCATAATTTTTTCAGTTCCTTAGTTTGTTGCGGCAAAAATAGAAAATTGTATTGTAATAATCCCTCTTTAGCGAGGGATTATTTTTGTGGAAAGAAAAAGATATGCTTCATATCCGTAGGGCAAGAGGTGTACTTCGGTTAATACCGGAAACTGCTTCCTCCCAAAAATTCTCTCAGTAAAGAGGTGGGAGGCAATTCTTTGTCCTGTACAGATGCAAAGTATTCCAGGAATTTGCGTAAACGATATGCTTCTGAATATTCCGGTTTGTTATTGGGGACATTCCTTAAAATAGGAATGGCATAATCTTTCATTATGGCCAGTTCAAACAATAAGGCGGAATTGAACATGGCATCTGCGTTTTCTTGATATGGGAAGATCCATTTTTCTTCTCCTGCGCGTACACTGGGCCATCTTCTGATCGTTTCCTCGGCGGAATAGCCACGGTATTTGTAATCGCGGATAATACGACGCAACAGGCGGTTGTCGGTAGTCGGAATATAATTATGATTGTCTAGCAGAATGGTAGTTAATGCCGATACGTATATTTTATATTTATTTTCGGTGGGAATATGAGTGGTTAACTCGGGGTTGAGTGCATGGATTCCTTCCAGAATCAATATCATGTTGTCGTCAATTTTAAGTTTGTCACCTTTAAATTCTCTTCTTCCAGTGGTGAAGTTGAAACGTGGCAACTCCACTTCCTCACCACAGAGCAGATCTTGTAACTGCTTGTTGAAGAATTCCAAGTCCAGTGCATATAATGATTCGTAATCATAATCGCCTTTTTCATCTTTGGGTGTTTCTTCCCGATTAACAAAATAATTGTCTAAAGAGATGGGGTAGGGTTTCAGCCCGTTTGCCATCAGCTGGATGCTGAGGCGTTTGCTGAAAGTTGTTTTACCCGAAGAAGAGGGACCGGAGATAAGAACCAGTTTCACTCTTTGCCCATTTTTTCCTCTGTGGTATATTTCATCGGCAATATTGGAAATTTTCTTTTCTTGCAACGCCTCGGATACATTGATCAGATCGGTAGCATAGCCTTCATTGCAGGCTATGTTGAAATCTCCGACTGTCCCTACGCCCAGAATTTGGTTCCAGCGACGATGCTCTTTGAAGACTTCCAGCATTTTCTCTTGCTTTACCACTTCTTCCAGCACTTCCGGATTCTGACGGTTGGGAACGCGCAGCAATAATCCGTCATAGTATTTTACTATGTCGAAATTGCGGATGTATCCGGTGCTGGGTAACAGGCTGCCATAGTAATAGTCAATGGTATGTTCTAAGGTATAATAATAGGAGTAAAGTTCTCCTGAGGTTTCAAGCAGCCTTACCTTGTCTGCCATTCCTTTCTGTCGGAATAGTTCTACCACTTCTGCTGTGTGGCATTCGTAACGGTGAAAAGGAATGTTGGCCTCCACAATCTCTTTCATCCGCTGCTTGATGCGTGATACATCGTCCAACTTGGTTTCCCGTCCTATTTGCAAGTCACAATAATACCCTTTGGATACGGGATGTTCAAGCATGATTTTTCCTTCAGGATAGAGATCCTCTACCGCTTTACACAGAATGAAACAAAGCGAACGGACGTATGTGCGCATTCCCGAAGGGCTCAGCATATTCAGGAACTCTACATCTTTGTTATGATAGGCCCGATAATTAAGGCCTTCAACTTTGTTATTGACTTTGGCACTGACCGGTCCGTATGGGATGTCTAGATTAAAACCATTATAAATATCCAAAAGTGAGCTTCCGATTGGGAAATTTTTTGAAATATTGTTATTTTTGCAACAGATTTGTAACATAATCGTAAAATTATTATTAACGTAGTGAAACGGCTTGAAATTTACTGAATAAAAAGGAAATAAGCCAATTCCTACCAAACTAATTCAAGATGGAGTATTCTTTTTATGATTTCTTAAAGCTGCTAGGTTCACTGGCGCTATTCCTTTATGGAATGAAAATCATGAGTGAGGGGTTGCAAAAATTTGCAGGCGACAGATTGCGTAAAATCCTCACAGCGATGACCACTAACCGGGTAACCGGAGTCTTAACCGGTGTTCTTATCACTGCGTTGATCCAATCTTCTTCAGCCACTACTGTCATGGTAGTCAGTTTTGTAAATGCCGGACTCCTTACGCTTTCGCAATCTATCGGAGTTATCATGGGCGCGAATATCGGTACTACTGTCACAGCATGGATTATATCCGCGCTGGGCTTTAAAGTAGATATTGCTGCTATGGCACTTCCATTACTGGCTGTTGGCGTACCTTTATTATTTTCAGGAAAGAGTAACCGTAAATCCATCGGGGAGTTTATATTCGGTTTCTCTTTTTTGTTTATGGGCCTCTCTCTCTTGAAGACGAATGCTCCTGACTTAAGTAGAAACCCTGAAATGCTGTCTTTTGTTCAGAACTATACCGATATGGGCTTCGGTTCTGTCATTTTGTTTGTTGTCATTGGTACAATACTGACTATGATTGTGCAAGCATCGGCAGCAACAATGGCTATTACTTTAATTATGTGTGCCAATGGTTGGATCAGTTTTGAACTGGGAGCTGCATTGGTACTTGGTGAGAATATTGGTACTACCATTACAGCCAATTTGGCTGCATTGACAGCCAATACGCAGGCCAGGAGGGCTGCATTGGCTCATTTGGTGTTCAATATCTTTGGTGTTATTTGGGTGTTATGTCTTTTTAAACCTGTGACGATGGGTGTTTCTTGGTTTGTGGAAGATATAATGAGAACGGCAGATCCGGCTGTTGCCGTCTCTTTTAAACTGTCTGCGTTCCATACTACCTTTAATATATGCAATGTGTTGATCCTTATTTGGTTTGTAAAGCTGATTGAGAAAACTGTCTGTAAGATTATCCCTCAGCGAGAGCAGGACGAAGAATATCGTTTACGTTTTATTACCGGTGGTATGCTTTCTACTGCGGAACTTTCCATTTTGCAGGCACGCAAGGAAATTAATCTCTTTGCTGAGCGTACTCATCGTATGTTCGGTATGGTACAGGAACTGCTTCATACAACGAATGATAATGATTTTAATAAATTGTTCAGCCGTATTGAAAAATACGAGAACATTAGTGACAATATGGAGGTGGAGATTGCCAACTATTTGAACCAGGTATCCGATGGGCGTTTGAGTTCGGATAGTAAATTGCAGATTCGGGCCATGCTTCGTGAGGTGACCGAGATAGAAAGCATTGGTGACAGTTGTTACAATTTGGCACGTACCATTAACCGCAAACATCGTAGCGAAATGGATTTTACTTCAAAACAATATGAACATATCCATCAGATGTTCCAGTTGGCAGACCATGCGTTGGCACAAATGCTGGCATTGGTGGAAGACGAACATCATGTGGTAGATGTGAACAAATCGTTTAATATAGAGCACGAAATCAATAATTATCGTAACCAGTTGAAAAACCAGAATGTATTGGACGTAAACAATAAGGAATATGATTATCAGATGGGGGTGCATTATATGGATCTCATAGGTGAGTGTGAGAAACTGGGAGACTATGTGGTCAACGTGGTGGAAGCCAGCAGTAATGTGAGGGAAAAGAAAGCTTGACCTGATGGCGGCACTAACGACGTAAATACAGAGGTACAAAGTTTTAATCTGTTAAGGTTAAAATGCTTTGTGCCTCTGTGTCTTTTTTGATGAAACATAATAAAGAAGAGAGTATAAATAAAAGAGAAACTACATGTCAATATTTGTTTTTTTGAAACTGATAGGCTCACTGGCACTTCTGATGTATGGCATGAAGACGATGAGTGAGGCCTTGCAAAAACTGACAGGAGGACATCTGCGTCATGTTCTGGGTGCGATGACCACCAATCGTTTTACCGGATTGCTCACCGGTACTTTTGTAACAGCTTCTGTACAGTCTTCTACTGCAACTACAGTAATGACTGTCAGCTTTGTTAATGCGGGATTGCTGACTTTGGGGCAAGCTATTTCTGTAATTATGGGTGCCAATATTGGTACTACGGTGACTGCATGGATCATGTCTGTTTTTGGCTTTCAGATTGATATGAACAATCTGATCTTTCCTCTTTTCGCGTTGGCTGTTCCTCTTATCTTTTCCAAGAAGAGTCAGAAGAAATCATTTGGGGAATTTGTGTTTGGGTTTGCGTTCATGTTCTTGGGGTTGACCACACTACGCGAGAATGCCATGCACATGGATTTGGAACACAATGAGGCCATTATCGGTTTTATCACTTCCTGCAAGGAATGGGGTGGTTTTTCCATTTTGCTGTTCCTGTTAATAGGCGGTATCATAACGATGTGTGCACAGTCCTCGGCGGCAGTCATGGCTATAACGTTGATTCTGTGTTCCAGTGGTGTGCTTGACCTTTATTTGGGCATTGCGTTGGTGATGGGCGAAAACATTGGTACTACGGTTACTTCCAATATTGCAGCTCTGACGGCAAACGCGCAGGCCAGGCGTGCGGCATTGGCTCATTTCATATTCAATACTTTTGGTGTGTGTTGGATTCTGTGCATTTTTCATCCGTTTGTGGATATGGTGAGCGGAATTGTCGATAATGTCTTTCCGGGGGTATCGTCCGAAGTGGCGGTCACTTATAAGCTGTCTGCTTTTCATACGGCTTTTAATATCTGTAATGTGTTGATTTTGATCTGGTTTATCAAACCGATAGAGAAGGTGGTCTGTTGGGTCATCAAGCCGAAAGAGGATGAGGAGGAATTCCGTTTGCGCTTTATTACTGGAGGCATGTTGTCTACAGCCGAATTGTCTATTGTTCAAGCAAGAAAAGAGATTAATCTGTTTGCCGAGCGTACCCGCCGTATGTTTGGCATGGTGCGTGATTTGTTGCATACTACGAATGAGAATGATTTCAACAAACTGTTTAGCCGCATTGAGAAATATGAAAACATCAGCGACAATATGGAACTTGAGATAGCTAACTACTTGAATGCGGTATCTGAAGGGCGTCTGAGTTCCGAAAGTAAGTTGAAGATACGTACTATGCTGCGTGAGGTGACGGAGTTGGAAAGTATAGGTGACAGTTGTTACCATCTGGCGCGTACCATCAATCATAAGTTTAGGGGGAATGAAGATTTTACCGAAAAGCAGTATGACCATATTCATCAGATGCTTCAGCTGACGGATGACGCGTTGCTGCAAATGGTATCTTTGGAAGAAGATGAGCATCATTGGGTGGATCCTAACAAATCATTCAATATAGAGAATGAGATAAATAACTACCGCAATCAGTTGAAGAATCAGAATGTGCTGGATGTGAATAATAAGGAATATAATTACCAGATGGGGGTACATTATATGGATATTATCAGCGAGTGTGAGAAACTGGGAGATTATGTAGTGAATGTGGTGGAGGCTCGCACAGATATGAAGGAAAAGAAGAACTGACTTTCTCAGTCTGCAATAGGTACAAAAGAAAAGCGTGAGATACGGGATGGATCTCACGCTTTTTTATGAATCAAGCTTTATGTTACTTGTCTATATTCACCAGTTCCACTTCGAAAATCAGTGTAGAGAACGGTTTGATCTGGCCGGCATCGCGTGAGCCGTAAGCCAAATCCTGAGGGATATAAAGTTCCCATTTGGAACCTACAGGCATCATTGTCAGTGCTTCTGTCCAACCTTTGATTACTTGATTGGCTTTGAAAGTAGTCGGTTCTTTACGGTCGTATGAGCTGTCGAACTGAGTACCGTCAATCAGCGTACCTTTATAGTGTACTTTTACTGTAGAAGAGTCGGTAGGAACAGCACCGTTGCCTTCCTTGATCACTTTATATTGCAAACCGCTAGGTGTAGTTTTAACACCTTCTTTTTTTGCATTTTCAGCCAGGAATTTTTCACCGGCAGCTTTGTTCTCTGCATATTGTGCTTCGGTAGCTTTTTCTTTGATTACTTCTGCTTTAGATTGAACGTATGCGTTGGCTTCTTCCATAGTAACGTTCAGGCCTTTCTTTTGCAAAGCAGCCATGAAACCTGCCAGGAAGTTCTCTTTGCTTAAGCTTTGAGTTGAATCATTTCCAAAAAGACGTTGGCTCATCATGTCGAACATGCGTCCGCCAACTTGTTGGCCAATCTGAAGACCTGCCATATAAGCAACGTCTTTAGGACTTGTCTTGCTGGTACCTTCTTTTACGCCTCTGATAAAGTCGGCCATATAAGCTGTGTCAACACCCAGTTGCTGGCTCATATACATATCTAAGCCTTGTGTGTTAGTGATACCCATCATGTAAGAAAGTGAGTCTACGTCATTCTTCATGTTTGCTTTCGGTGCTTGAGCTGTACAAGAAGCCAAGCTGGCTGCTGCAGCAATGGCTGCAAAAAAACTAATTTTTTTCATTTGCCTTAAATGCTTTATAATTATAATACTTCGATTAATTCCACTTCAAAAATCAATGTGCTGTGAGGAGGGATCATTTCGCCTGCCTGTTGTGCTCCGTAGCCCAGCTCCGAAGGAATAAAGAGTTTCCATTTGGCACCTTCGCTCATCAGCTGGAGTGCTTCCACCCATCCTTTAATTACTTGGTTCACACCAAACACAGCTGGTTCGCCGCGTTTGACAGAGCTGTCGAACAGTGTTCCGTCAATCAATGTACCTTCGTAATGACATTTCACGCGGTCAGTAGCACTCGGTTTCTTTCCGTTGCCCTCTGTGATCACTTCGTATTGCAGGCCGCTGGGCAGTGTCACCACTTCTTGGCGTTTGGCATTTTCTTCCAGAAATGCTTTCCCTTTTTCAATGTTCTCTGCATTCATTTTGGCTTCCAGTTCTTCGAAATACTTGTTTACGATTTCGCGTGCTTCGGTGTGGCTGATAGCCGTTTCTTTTCTATCTAATACGTCTTTGATTGCTTGAGCAAAGTCTTCAACATTAATACCTTGAGCACCCATGCTCAGTAAATTCTGGCCTATACCCAGGCCGATGGCGTAACTGAATTTATCCATAACTGTTTATTTTATAAGATGTTTTATACAAAACGCACAAAGGTAGGTGTTTTATTTGAATGAATCTATCTTCATCAATTTAATTTTTCTTATTTTTGTATGTTTAGTTAAAAGTGGAGGACTAAAAATGAAGAATTTAGTGGTTTTAACGGGGGCGGGAATGAGTGCCGAAAGTGGTATCAGTACATTTCGTGACGCAGGCGGCTTGTGGGACAAATATCCGGTGGAGCAGGTGGCCACTCCGGAAGGATATGCGGCAAACCCCAAGTTGGTGATTGATTTTTATAATGAGCGTCGTAAGCAATTGCTCACAGTAAAGCCTAACCGGGGGCATGAATTGTTGGCACGGCTGGAGGATCATTTCCGTGTGACGGTGATAACCCAGAACGTAGATAACCTGCACGAGCGTGCTGGTAGCACTTGTGTGATTCACTTGCACGGCGAATTGACGAAAGTGACCTCCAGCCGTCAGCCCGGTAATCCGGCTTATATTCGGGAACTGGAACCGGAAGAGTACGAAGTATGCATGGGTGACTTGGCAGAGGACGGCTCCCAGCTCCGCCCGTTCATTGTGTGGTTTGGCGAATCTGTGCCTATGATCGAAACTGCCATTGATTATGTGGAAAAGGCGGATATTTTCTTGATTATCGGAACATCACTGAATGTCTATCCGGCAGCTGGGCTGCTGAACTATGTGCCTGTCGGTGTGCCTGTTTATCTGATAGATCCCAATCAGGTGTCTGTCGCATCAGGACGGTCGGTACATGTCATTCGGAAGGGGGCTTCCGAGGGGGTGGAGGAGTTTATGAGGCTGCTTCATTCCATTCCGGTGTTTTGACGCACAGAAACAGTATTGGTCGTTTCTGCTCATGTCCCTTTCGATTTCCTGCCGTAACCTAAGACATTTTTGTCACATGGATAAGTCGTTTCTTGCAGGATATTAGTATGTCTTTCGGGCGTGCGATGTATATCTTTCCATGGTGCGATATATGTCTTTCTATAATAAGATGTATATCTTTCAGCATTGCGATATACTAATCGGCGGGATAAAAAGCCTTAAGGAACTGCTTTGAAATGATTAGCAATACCTATTATGCATTTTGTGTGAACAAATTCGTTTCTGTGCATGTTTATATAAATAAGAAAGCACTTAAAAATGAAAATGAATAATAACTTAAAAAGCGAAGACTATTATGAAAAAGTATGTTTGTACAGTATGTGGCTGGATTTATGATCCTGCTGAAGGAGACCCAGATGGTGGAATTGCACCAGGAACGGCATTTGAAGATATTCCTGAAGATTGGGTATGCCCTCTTTGTGGCGTAGGCAAGGAGGATTTTGAAGTTCAGGAAGAATAAGAAAAGGACTGATTTTATGCCATAATGATTGATTTTTAGGAACAAAAAAAGTGCCATCCTGCCTAGAGCTTCGGATGGCACTTTGTGCTAACAGGAAAATATTCTGTTTTTATTTCTTATCCTGTTTTTCAGGACGAGGAAGCAATACTTTGTGGGAAAGTTTGAATTTGCCCGTTTTAGGATCAATATCAAGCAGTTTTACTTTAATTTCGTCTCCTTCTTTCAAACCGGATTCTTCGATTGTTTCAAGGCGCTTCCAGTCAATTTCTGAGATGTGCAACAAGCCATCTTTACCAGGCAAGAATTCTACGAACACACCGTATGGCATCACTGAACGAACTTTACCTACATAAACCTCACCGACTTCGGGAACGGCAACGATGCCTTTAATCATGCGCATGGCGTCATCAATGCATTTTTTGTTTGTTCCGGCAATTTCGATGCGGCCTACGCCATCAGTTTCTTCAATAGTGATGGTTGCTCCGGTCTCTTCCTGCATGCCTTGGATAATCTTTCCACCCGGGCCGATAACTGCACCGATGAATTCTTTAGGAATGGTCATCGTTTCAATGCGCGGAGCATGCGGTTTCAAGTCTGCGCGAGGCTCAGCGATACATTCGGTTAACTTGTTAAGAATATGCTCACGGCCTTCTTTTGCTTGCAGCAATGCCTTTTCCAGGATTTCGAATGACAGACCGTCTACCTTGATATCCATTTGAGTAGCAGTAATACCATCACGGGTACCTGTCACCTTGAAGTCCATATCGCCCAAGTGGTCTTCATCACCAAGGATATCCGACAATACGGCGTATTTTTCCTCACCAGCATTCTTAATCAAGCCCATGGCAATACCTGAAACAGGTTTTTTCATAGCAACACCTGCATCCATCAAGGCAAGTGTTCCGGCACAAACGGTAGCCATTGAAGAAGAACCGTTTGATTCCATGATGTCAGATACTACACGTACCGTGTACGGGTAGCCTGCAGGAATTTGTCCTTTCAAAGCACGCCATGCCAAGTGCCCGTGACCAATCTCACGACGGCCTACGCCACGTTGTGCTTTTGCCTCACCGGTAGAATAAGGAGGGAAGTTGTAGTGCAACAAGAAACGTTCTCTGTGCTGATCCAGTACATCGTCTACGATTTTTTCGTCCAGCTTTGTACCCAGAGTTACCGAAGTCAGAGACTGGGTCTCACCACGGGTGAAGATAGCAGAACCGTGAGGGCCGGGCAGGTAACCTACTTCGCACCAGATAGGGCGGATTTCAGTAGTCTTACGTCCGTCCAGACGCTTGCCTTCATCAAGAATGCAACGACGCATCGCCTCTTTTTCCACATCGTGGTAGTAACGGTCTATCAATGCACCTTTTTCTTCCAGTTCTTCTTCTGTATATTGAGTTTTGAATTCATCGCGGATGGCATCGAAAGCATCCTGACGTTCGTGCTTGTTTCTGTTTCCTGAAGCAGCGATAGCGTATGCTTTATCATAACAAGCTTCGCGTACAGCTTTGCGCAGGTCTTCATCGTTCTCTTCGTGGCAATATTCACGTTTTACCGTAGAACCGACCTCTTCCATCAGTTCCATTTGCGCTTTGCAATGAACTTTGATTGCTTCGTGAGCGGCTTTCATGGCAGCCAATAAGTCTTGTTCGCTAACTTCCAGCATCTCGCCTTCCACCATCATGATGTTGTCGTATGTAGCGGCAACCATCAAGTCCATATCAGCTTTCTCAAGTTGTTCGAAAGTGGGGTTGATAACAAACTGACCATCAATACGTGCTACACGTACTTCAGAGATCGGTCCGCCGAAAGGAATGTCGGAAACAGCCAATGCAGCCGAAGCGGCCAATCCGGCCAGTGCATCAGGCATATCTACTCCGTCGGCTGAGAAAAGAACAATGTTTACGTAAACCTCTGCGTGGAAATTATCGGGGAATAAAGGACGCAATGCGCGGTCTACCAAGCGGCAAGTCAGAATCTCATAATCCGAAGCTTTGCCTTCTCTTTTGGTAAAGCCACCGGGAAAACGTCCGAATGCTGCATATTTTTCTTTGTACTCTACCTGAAGGGGCATAAAATCTGTACCGGGAACTGCATCTTTTGCTGCACAAACAGTAGCTAGCAACATGGTGTTACCCATGCGAAGCATTACAGAGCCGTCTGCCTGTTTTGCCAGCTTTCCCGTTTCGAGTGTGATGGTTCTACCATCAGGAAGCTCGATCGTCTTAACAATTGGGTTGATCATAAAAAATGTTTTAATATATTTTTCGTCTAAAATTCATGCAAAGATAGGTATTTATTCTTCTAATTTGGTGAGAATGAGATAAAAAGTTACTATGATTACTGTTTTTTTTCATTTTAATGTGTAAGAAGGTGGATAAATGCTTTGACAAACCACGAAAAGACGTATCTTTGCACCCAAATTATTAAGGAAACACACAATTTATATTAATTTTAGCGATGAAAAAGAATGTATATTTTTTGCTCGCACTTCTGTTGATAGGGTTGAGCGCCTGCGACAATGAACCAAAGTTCAAAGTCCAAGGTGAAATAAATGGTGCTGAAGGCAAGATGCTTTATTTGGAAGCATCGGGGTTGGATGGCATAGTAGCGCTTGATTCGACCAAATTAGGCGGTAGCGGAAGTTTTAATTTTGCGCAGAAGCGTCCGGAATCTCCTGAATTCTATCGTTTGCGTCTGGATAATAAAGTGATAAATTTTGCCGTTGACTCTACGGAAACAGTATCAGTCAAGGCGGCGGCAAATGATTTTGCGACCGGATATCGTATTGAAGGATCTGAGAATAATTTGAAAATCAAGGAATTGGCGTTATTGCAAGCTGATTTGCAGAAGAATGTGGACAAATTGAGCCATAACCGTAATATCCCTGCGGGTATCGCACAGGACAGCCTTTTGGCTATGGTGGGCAATTACAAAAATAAAGTGAAACGCGAATATATTTTTGCGGCTCCTAATATGCCATACGCTTATTTCGCTTTGTTCCAGTCGTTGAACGGGTATATGATTTTTGATCCTTTAACTAATAAGGAAGATGTGAAGTGCTTCGCAGCGGTGGCTACGAGCTTGAATAATGCTTATCCGCATGCCGACCGCTCGCGTAATCTGTATAATATGGTTATAAAAGGAATGAAAAACACTCGTGCTCCACGTCAGCAGACAATGGATATCCCTGAAGATAAAATCAAGGAGGCCAGTATCATTGATATCCAGCTGAAGGATTTGAAAGGGAATACGCGCAGTTTGACAGAGCTGAAGGGCAAGGTGGTGCTGATAGATTTTACAGTATATAATAACGCAATGTCTGCCGCACACAACTTGGCATTGCGCGAACTTTATAATAAGTACGCTTCTCAAGGGTTCGAGATTTATCAGATCTCACTGGATGGTGATGAGCACTTTTGGAAAACATCGGCAGATAATCTGCCTTGGGTCTGTGTGCGCGACGCTAATGGTGCTTATTCTTCATACATTTCGCTGTATAATGTAACCAATCTGCCTTCAGTATTCCTTGTAAACCGTAGTAATGAGTTGAGTGCTCGTGGCGAGAATATTAAAAATTTGGATGAGGCCATTAAGAAACTCTTGTAAAAAGCTAATTATGAGTTGAATTTGTTTAAACATGTTACATAGCATCCTTATAACCTTGACTCGTATTAGATAAAAGTCTATCTTTGCAAGACTTGAAATACCAAAGAGGGTTCCGACATTTCCATGTCGGAATTCTTTTTGTTTTTATAGGCATAACTAGAACAATGAATAATTATATAATTTAAAAGGAGGAAAACATTATGGCTTATATGTCAGAAGAAGGTTACAAGCAACTGATTGAGGAACTGAAATATCTGGAATCAGTAGAACGTCCCAAAATTGTGTCGGCTATTGCCGAAGCCCGTGATAAAGGTGACTTGTCAGAAAATGCCGAGTATGATGCTGCCAAAGAGGCGCAAGGCCTGTTGGAAATGAAGATCAGCCAGCTGAAATCAACAATTGGTGATGCTAAGATTATTGATACTTCAAAAATGAACGCAGATACAGTGCAGATTTTGACGAAAGTCGAATTGAAGAATGCCAAGACCGGAATGAAGATGGTTTATACTATCGTAGCCGAAAGCGAAGCCAATTTGAAACAGGGCAAGATTTCAGTAAATACTCCGATTGCACAGGGATTGTTGGGCAAGAAAGTGGGTGATGTGGCTGAGATCACCATTCCGCAGGGCAAAATCAGCTTGGAAGTTGTGAATATTTCATTTTAATATGTAAGGCAGGTCTGTTATGCGGGTCTGCCTTATTTAATACTTATAGATATGGCAACAATATTTAGTAGAATTATTGCAGGTGAGATTCCTAGCTACAAAGTGGCTGAAAATGATAAGTTCTATGCCTTTCTGGATATCAATCCGTTGGCCAAGGGGCATACATTGGTTGTCCCGAAACGCGAGGTGGACTATATTTTTGATCTGGAGGACGACGAACTGGCGGCGATGCATGTTTTTGCAAAGAGCGTCGCTCTTGCCATCCAACAAGCATTTCCGTGCAAGAAAGTAGGTGAGGCGGTGATCGGACTGGAGGTTCCTCATGCACATATTCATCTGATTCCTATTCAGAAAGAATCGGATATGATATTTTCTAATCCGAAGCTGAAGCTCACAAATGAAGAGTTTGTGGAGGTGGCGACAGCAATCAACCAAGCCTGGGAGGGTGGAGACAAGTAATCTTCTTCTTTAATATATAAAGAGCGGGATGCGGATTTTTCTGCATCCCGCTTTCTTTGTAGTCAGGCTGAATGGATTTGCCCAATATGAGGTGAAACGGTAAGTTAACTTCATGAAGCAAGTAAGTTAAGTTAAAGTGCCAAGTAAGTTAAGTTACTTGCCCGACGCACTTAAGTTACTTTGGGTGTTATGTTACCGGTGGCTCATTCACCTTGTTTTTCGCCAGGCAATTTTATCCGTCTATGCTCAATGGCAGATTTCAGCTTTATACAAATTGATCGCCTAGCTTGATCTGTACGTCATTTACGAATTTCCGGATGGCACTTTCATCGTCTTTCTTACAAATGAGCAATACATTGTCTCTTGCAGCCACTAAATAACCTTCCAGGTCCTGTATGACGGCTAATTTTCCTTCCGGTACCACTATTACATTATTATGACTGTTATATAATAAGGAGTTTCCGTTTACTACCACATTTCCTTCTTGGTCTTTGGGAGATACGTCATACAAGGCTCCCCATGTGCCTAAATCTGCCCAGCCGAAGTCGCATAACTGGACGAAAACATTGTTGGCCTTCTCCATGATTCCATAGTCAATGGAAATGTTGGGACAGGAGGTGAAGCCTTCTTCTCCATTGGTCAGTTTGGTACAAACTTCGGGCATAATCTCATTGAAAGCTTCTAAAATTGTATTGATATTCCATAAGAAAATCCCTGAGTTCCAATAGAATTCGCCACTTTCAACGAATACTTTGGCAAATTCCAGTTGGGGCTTTTCAATAAATGTTTTTACTTTGAAAAAGTCTCCTTGTTTTTCTTCCTCAACCTGAATGTAGCCATAACCGGTTTCCGGTCTGTTGGGTTTGATGCCTAATGTCAGTAGCTGTGGAGAGTTTGAAACAAACTCCAGTCCTTTCAAAATAGCAGCTTTGAATTTGTCTTCTTTTAAAATCAGATGGTCGGACGGAGCTACAATAACATTGGCATTTGGATTGATTTTTTTTATGTGATAGGAAGCCCATGCTATACATGGGGCAGTGTTTCTACGAGTGGGTTCCAATAGAATCTGTGATTCGTCCAATTCGGGAAGTTGCTCTTGAATTAATTCTTTATACAATACATTGGTTGTGATAAAGATGTTTTCTATGGGGACTATTTTTTTATAGCAATCAAACGTTTGTTGTATTAAAGAACGTCCGGTCCCGAAGAAATCAAGGAATTGTTTGGGGAGGTCTTTGCGGCTATATGGCCAGAATCGACTACCTATACCTCCCCCCATGATGACACAATAATTATTGCTGTTTGTCATGATATAAAATCGTTTTAAAGTTTCTGCTAATATAGGGCTTATTTTTAGAAAACCATTGTCCGTTATCCTATAAATCGTAGTATATTTATCTTTTTTTGAAAAAAAACGCGGAAAAGTTTGCAGATATGAAAAAAAGCAGTACCTTTGCAATCGCAATCGAGAAACAAACAAAGTTTCAAAAGATGCCCAGATGGCGGAATCGGTAGACGCGCTGGTCTCAAACACCAGTGGATTCACTTCCATCCCGGTTCGACCCCGGGTCTGGGTACGAATAAACCCTGATAATCGCTTGATTATCAGGGTTTTCTACTTTCATAGGGCGTACTAAATGTGTACTGAATGACGAATACAAAGAAAAGGTGTACTTTTATAGTTTTTCTCCCTGCGTCTTTATGATTTCTTAACTATTACCTTATCTTTTCTTCCTTATTATTGCCGATGTTTTCGGGAAAAGTGAGATTCTTACCTTATATTTGTAGTAAGAACGTTTAAAGGCACACGATTATGGAAAATCATATAGAAACCAATTTCAGAGAAATACAGAAGATATTAGATAGTTGTATAGCGCATGACTATAAAACTAAAGTAGATGCACTATTTTTAAAACGTGAATATTTGACGCAAGCCCAGCTAAAGGATTATTTGCGGCAAGAAATTTTCCGTGTGACTGAAAATATTGTAGCCATCCAACAAAAATACCGTGTCGTGCGTAACATTGTATTGGATATGGATATTCCCGATTTTTTGTGGGAAAGCGGTTATTTTGAGGACTTGAATTCTGATGAAAGAAAAAAGTATATCGGTTTCCGCTGCTCTGATTTTGATATGGATGCATATTTGCATGAACCGTCCTGTTATGATGGTCGGCTTCCTTATTTGTCCATTATCGTTAATCTTGTCGTGCTTTCCAAATATTTGCGCTATCTGCAAGAACAGGAAAGCAATTACCATACAGATGCGGTTGCCATCCAAGAGCAAGCCTTGCCAAAAGAGAAAGAGGAAAGTGCAGATACTAATCCAACCAGGATTGTGGGCAAAAGCAATCCTTTCAAGTCCACGTTGAAAGCTAATGAAATCAAACTTCTGACCGACTGTGTGAATGAAGCGAATATGTTTACTACTACCGTCAGTGCCAAAATACTTACCGATTTTTTCAACTGCAAACTGAATGGGGTATTGAAAGTTAATAATACCCGTCTGTTAGCCTATCTTATGATGCAACTTAGCTGTTATAATTACATCGTTTATGAATGGCAGTCTGTCATAGCAAACAATAAGCTGATATTGAAGAAGATAAAAGGTGAACCGCTTACACGTACTGACCTGTCGAGTGCGACAGACCAAGCGAAAAACATCTATCCGAAAGGATATGAAATCATAGACAAATACATCAAACAACTGCAAAAAGGTTGAGCATAGATTGAACGCTCAAACAAAGGTCAATTAGACTTCATTTTCAAGCTCTTAACTTTGCCCTCGTTAACAAAAAAACGAGGGTGCGCACCTTCATATTGTTTCACCTAAATTCCTAAACAATATGGAAAAAAATTTAGAGTTAAGAGTTTCCGAACTCGAAAAGATGTTGTTCCTTTCAAAGAACGTGCTTAGCTTCGATGAAGCGAGCAAGTTCTTGAACCTTTCTAAAAGTTACCTGTACAAGCTGACTTCGGGTAACTTGATACCCCATTACAAGCCGCAGGGCAAAATGCTTTATTTTGAGAAAGCGGAGTTGGAAGCATGGTTGCGTCAGAATCCGGTCAAGACGCAGGCGCAGATAGAGCAGGAAGCGCAGAAGTATATCCTTAACCGTCCTCTAAAGAAATAACGGCTATGGAAAATAGAAAAGCGACAGAAGCCGGGCAGGACATCACCATGCAGAAAGAGGATTTCGCAGCCCTTTGGAAAACCATTCATCTAAAGGTGACGGACACTTACGAAGTACCGCCCGAAATACTTTGGGTGAACGGCTCTACCATTGGCACGCTGGGTAATTTCAGCGCATCCACGGGTAAAGCCAAGAGCAAAAAGACATTCAACATTTCCGCTATCGTTGCGGCAGCGTTGAAGAATGACGAGGTACTGAAGTATTCGGCATACCTGCCACCGAACAAACGGAAAATCCTCTATGTAGATACCGAGCAGAGCAAATACCATTGCCACAAGGTCATGGAGCGTATTTTGCGGCTTGCCGGACTGCCTACCGACAAGGACAGGGACGATTTTGTTTTCATCGTGCTAAGGGAGCAGACACCCGACAAGCGGAAACAGATTATCGGTTATATGCTTGAAAATATGCCCGATGTGGGGTTGCTCATCATTGACGGAATCCGTGACTTGATGTATGACATCAACAGCCCCAGCGAATCGACTGACCTAATCAACCTCTTGATGCGCTGGTCAAGCGGATATAACCTGCATATCCATACCGTACTGCATTTGAACAAGGGGGATGACAACACAAGGGGGCATATCGGTACGGAACTGAACAACAAGGCTGAAACCGTCCTGCAAATCACGAAAAGCCAGCAGGACGGCAACATAAGCGAGGTAAAGGCGATGCACATACGTGACCGGGAATTTGACCCGTTCGCATTCCGTATCAATGACAACGCTTTACCCGAAATCGTGGATGATTATGTATTCCAACAACCTAAGCAGGACAGGAATTTTCCGCTTACGGAACTGACTGAACAGCAACACCGGGAAGCGTTGGAGAACGGTTTCGGCAAGCAGGTGGTACAAGGCTATTCCAATGTCATAGCGGCATTGAAACAGGGTTATGCGAGTATCGGCTACGAGCGTGGACGCAATGTTCTTGTGTCACTTAACAAGTTTCTTGTGAACAAGCGCATGATTGTGAAAGAGGGCAAGGGCTACCGCTATAATCCCGATTTCCATTATTAAAAGTCAGTTTGGTTTAGTCCGGGTGTATATACAAGAGGAATGGACTTACTATTTCCCTGTATCGGAACAGGCAGGTTTAGTATGGTACGGGTATATATATGACGGACTAAACAGGACTGGTGCACTTTTCAACTGTTTTTTAGTCCCCAAAAAAGAAAATGTTATGAATATCGAAGATGTGAAACAAATACCCATCGCAGACTATCTGCACAGTTTAGGTTATTCACCTGTCAAGCAGCAGGGTAATGGCTTGTGGTATAAATCACCGTTAAGGGAAGAATGCGAAGCGTCCTTTAAGGTGAACACTGACCGCAACCTTTGGTATGACTTTGGTGCAGGCAAGGGCGGTAACATCATTGCACTGGCAAAGGAACTCTATTGCTCCGACAGCCTGCCATACCTTTTAAACCGGATAGCGGAACAGACACCGCACGTCCGCCCGGTCAGTTTTTCTTTTCCCCAGCGTAGGACAGAACCGAGTTTCCAACATTTGGAAGTCCGTGACCTTACCCATCCGGCATTGCTCCGTTACTTGCAGGGACGGGGTATCAATGTCGAACTAGCAAAAAGAGAATGTAAGGAACTCCACTTTACCAATAACGGCAGACCGTTCTTTGCTATCGGTTTCCCGAACATGGCAGGAGGTTACGAGGTTCGCAATTCCTTTTTTAAGGGCTGCATCGCCCCGAAAGACATCACCCATATACGGCAGCAGGGAGAGCCGAGAGAGAAGTGTTTGGTATTCGAGGGTTTTATGGACTATCTTTCTTTCCTCACGCTCCGGATGAAGAACTGCCCGACCATGCCCGACCTTGACAGGCAGGATTATACCATTCTTAACTCTACCGCCAATGTGTCGAAAGCCATTGACGTGCTGTACCCGTATGAACGCATCCACTGTATGCTTGACAATGACAAGGCTGGATATGAAGCGACACGGGCTATCGAATTGGAATACCCCTACCGTGTGCGTGACTTCTCGCACAATTATAGGGGATATTCGGACTTGAACGATTATCTGTGCGGCAGGAAGCAGGAACAGAAAAACGCAGCCAGCCAAGTGCAGGAAACGAAGCAGGAAACCGGACAACGTGCCGCCCCAAGACAAAAGAGAGGCAGGGGCATTTAGTCCGGCAGGACTACCAACGGCTGGCGGTTTATTTGGAGAGCAAGGTTATGTTTCGGTAAACCGAAACTACCTTGCTTTGCTCACCGCAAAGAAAATTTCTCCCGTTGGTCGCAATTTTTAAGATACCATTTAAATGTAAAAACCTATGACGAATATAAAGGATAAGCCGGGGGGACGTCCGGCAAAGAAACGGATAGAGAAGCAGCAACGGGTTGTCAGTACGAAACTGACCGAGTTGCAGTATTACGCCATCAGAAAGAGAGCCGGAGAAGCCGGGTTGCGTGTCAGTGAGTATGTCCGGCAGGCAGTTGTTTCGGCAGAGGTCATACCCCGGCTGAACAGGCAGGATGCGGACACCATCCGCAAACTGGCAGGGGAAGCCAACAACATCAACCAGTTGGCGCACCGGGCGAATGCTGGAGGTTTCGCACTGGTGGCGGTGGAACTGGTGAAGCTCAAAAACCGGATTATTGAAATCATAAACCATTTGTCAGATGATTGGAAAAATAAAAAAGGGAAGCGGGTTTAAGGGCTGCGTAAACTATGTGTTGGGCAAGGAACAGGCGGCTTTGCTCCATGCGGACGGGGTACTGACAGAAAGTCAGGGAGATATAATCCGCAGCTTCTGTATGCAGACCGGGATGAATCCCGACTTGAAAAAGCCAGTCGGACATATTGCGTTAAGCTATTCGGCAGTGGATGCACCCAAATTGACAGACGAGAAGATGATACAGCTTGCGCAGGAATATATGCGTGAAATGAAAATTACCGATACGCAGTATATCATCGTGCGCCATCAAGACCGGGAGCATCCGCACGTGCATATCGTGTTCAACCGTATAGACAACAGCGGCAAGACTATTTCGGACAGGAACGATATGTACCGTAACGAACAAGTATGCAAGAAGCTGAAAGCCAAACACGGGCTTTATTTCGCTGGTGGAAAAGAACAAGTAAAGCAGCACCGCTTGAAAGAGCCGGACAAATCGAAATATGAGATTTACAACGCTGTAAAGAATGAAATCGGAAAGTCCAAGAACTGGCAGCAGTTACAGGAACGGTTAGCGGAAAAGGGTATTACTATCCTGTTCAAGTATAAGGGGCAGACGGGCGAGATACAGGGCGTTTCCTTTTCCAAAGGCGAATACACGTTCAAGGGTTCGGAAATAGACCGTAATTTCAGTTTTTCCAAACTGGATAAATGTTTTGGGAATGTAGGGCAGACGACAGTCGGAAGCAATAAGCAGACGATTACCGCACCTATTCAGAAATCGGTATCAGTATCCGACAAAGCGGATAATTCTTTTATTGCAGGTTTAGGCAGTCTGTTTTCCGGTTTGTCAGCCCCGGCTGATGAAATGCCCGATGATTCCTTTTTGAGAAAGAAGAAGAAAAAAAAGAAAAAACAACTAAAGTTATAAGAGTATGGAGGAAAATTTGATTTTAGAGGGGCTTCTCTCAATGGTTACAGAACTGAAAGAGAAGCAGGAAGCACAGGTAACGCCAGCCAGTCGGGAGGAAACTCTCGAAAGACTGAACGCAATCGAACAGGCATTGTCGGAATTGCACAGCAACCCAGCTATTCTCGAAAAAGATTTGCAGGCTATTCGAAGCCAACTTGACGACATAAGAAACGGGATGCAAGGTCAGCAGAAACATATCGAGGACACCAAGAAAATAGCATTGGAAACTTATCGTTGTTTCAAGGTAATGATTGATGCTTTGGGTTCTTGCAAGACGGATAAAGAGGAAGCTATGCCCTTATCGCTCTATCAACGGATTTACAACAAGGTCGCTTCTTGGATTCGTCCGGGATTGTTTCTTTTTTCGGCAGTGCTGGTTATCTGTTTCGCTTCCATATTCTTGAATGTCCGTTTGGCTGAACGTATGCAGCAGTTGCAGGACAACGATATGAAATACCGCTATTTGCTGATGCAAGGACAGGTAGACGGGGAAACTTTTGATATGCTGGAAAACAAGTTCAAGTGGCAACGGGATAACGGTTTTATCCGAAGTCTGACCGATTCAGTGATAGATTTTGAATACCGCATCCAAAAGCAGGCGGAAGCACTGGAACGTGCAAGGCTGTTGAACGAACAAGCCGAGCAACTAAAGAAAGAAGCCGATAAGTTGGGTAAGCCATAAACAGAGAAAGCCGGAACGGATGAAGCACATTCACCGTTTCGGCTGTTTTAATTCATTTCTTTTTCTTCGTGCAGTGTTCTTTCTCGAACTGGCGTAGCGTGGTAATGCTGAACCTTTCTTTAATAAACTCTCGGACATCGGAAGCCTTGTAATACACTTTTCCGCTGATTGTGAAGTACGGCAGCACACCGATAGCCCGGTAACGTTGAAGGGTTTTGATACTTACTTTGAACAACAGACACAAATCTTGATTATCCAACAGGTTATCATCTTCGGGCAGCACCTTATCGGCGTTACGCAACACCCGTACATCTTTGCAGAGTTCTTCCAGTTTGGCATACAACTTCTGCATCCATTCGCCAAATTCATCATTTTCTATATACATAATTGCTTCATATTTCAGATTATACCTTTTGTGAATTGATGAAGCAAAATTCAGAAAAAGAATGCAAAAAAATTACGGGGGCGCACATGGAATCCATTATAAATAAATCATAAAGCACTGATTATCTATATCCTTTTTTGTCATGTTCCTTTCGGATAAGGTCTGCCAGTCCATTAAGAAATTCTGTGAGTTTGCCCGGCTTTCGTTTTATCACGTCCTCATGCTTTTGGTAATAGTCGCCTATCTTGATATTGAACAACCATTCAAAGCCTTTAGATAAATCCACCAAATAGGCAGGCTTTCCGTTCTTATATACGATGTCTTTGGAGAGGAACAGACCGCTTACCATTTCCATGATGTTGATAAGAGTTGTTTTGTCTGCAAGAAAAAGAGGAGAAATGATTTGTTTATTAATACATTGCTGTAGTTGGTTCGGGTACTTGATGCGCCATTCAATAAGGCGTATTTCAGTGTTTAAAAGCCCTATCGCTTCATCAATTAGATGCAGATAGGGCATTTTTTTCTTGCTCAAACCGTACACGATACGATTTAAGACGGTGTAAACCAAAGGAAAAATAACGCAGTAAAACGTTGTAATCCTGCTCGTTCATACTGGAATCTGCTAAATGGATAGCCAATTCTTCAATGGCTTCTGTTAACTCTAATTCAGAAACTTCATACTGCGAGTATTCCGATAATAAACGGAAAAATCTCTGTTGTAATACACTTTCCATGTAGTGTTGAAATTATATTATTAATCATCTTTGTTTTTCATTTTTACATATCCATTTGCATAATTTCCTACAATATTGTGATTATCATCATAAATATACCCATTGGAATAATATCCTTTAAGTATTCTCTTTGAACTATAAATATACCCGTTAGTATAATTACCAATCGTTTCACCTTGCTTGTCAAATATATATCCATTTCGATAGGTAATCAATGATGTTTTGCATGAACCAAAACATAAAACACTCAGAATTAGTAACAATGTTCTCATATCATTTTTGAATTAGTATCTAAATCTTGATGTATCTACTCCTTTTATCTCCTTTTTCTTATATCCACCAAAGCGATAACTGAAATGCAGAGTAAATGCTCGTGAATAAAATCCGCTATCCATATTCAAGTTTTGCCCTTTGAAACGGACTTTTGTTGCAGGCATCCCTGTATCAAATATGTCATAGCAACGGACAGATAAACTCAATTTATCATTTGCGAAATTCCATCGCAATCCGGCAGTGAGATTAAAAATAGATTCTATATCAAATGTCCCTTGTATGACGGGGGTCTGTACATTTCCCATTAACTCGAAAGACAAATTCTTATTTACTTTAAATGTATTATCCAGTGTGCCGCTAAATACCCATTTCTTACGATTGAAAGGGATGTCGAAAAAATCATCACAGCGTTGGTGCATTTGCATACCGACTAAGGTTAATCGGGAATCCAGCCAGTTTCCTACTTTAAAGGGTAATATGATATTTGCTCCCCACACCTGCATATAGTTCCAATTTGTGTTTTTATAGATTAGTGCCAGCCTGTCAGTAGATTGATAGGCAGCTTGTGTGAAATAATCTGATGTATGCGTGAAAAACAGGCTAAGAATATACTTATTCAAAAAAATATAGCTTCCATTCAGATTATAATTCGTCATTGGCTTCAAATTCGGTGTTCCCCATAATTCTGTATATCCATTAAGATAGCTGACGGAAGATTGCATATCCCAATAGCTTGGATAAGTTTTGTCCGTAGATAATGAAAGTTGAAACACATGTTTCGGTGTTTTAAAATAAGTCAACGATGCTTGTGGATAAACTGCCCATTTATGATAATTTCCAATAGTATAATATTCTCCCGTAGCAGAAACGGATAAAGATGTACCTGTTGTATAGTTTTTGCTCAATGATACATAAAAGCTGGTAGTTTGTTCTCTTAGATTGGAATATGTATTTTGAGTTTGAATGTTACCTGTCACTTTATCATAAGTTTGAAAATCAAGATCTTTGGCAAATCGATAGGAAATTCCATAACCCAGATTCCATCCTTTTGATAGAGATTGTTTCTGGTCTGCATAGATAGAGTAGCGGTCTATTTTTTGTCCACCAACCATAGAGAAACTACTCTGACTTCCATCTTGATAATCAGCATATAGTCTTTGGGCATTATTAGAAGTATAATATGTATAATCACCACCTATGTCAAGTCCAAAGCCTGAATGATATTGCAATGTAATATTGCGCATTTGATTGTCAATATATTTATCGACATTGCTGGTTTGGTAATTGCCTGATGTCCGGCTATTATTATACTGGTCGGGGGTATAACTACCTGTGTATGCTATATTGATATTGTTTTTGTTGTTGAAGTTATACTCAAAAGCTGCTCTAAGGTCGTGTTTCCAGTACTTGCTACGCAACTGTTCATTTTGTATGATATTATGTAGTTCACCTTTTTGTGTATGTTTGGAATCAAGGTCTATGTACTCCATCTTTTTTACGTTATTTGCTCCGTACATTACATCAAAAGCCATTTTGGGAGTTGATAAACGAAAGTTTCCATTCATTCCTCCATCATTGAAATATTGGTTTTTATAGTTAGCACTTATCTCCCCCTGAAAAGAGTAGTCGTTTGAATGTTTTAAAACCATATTAATAGCTGCACCCCGTACATGATATTCAGGAGGCGCACTGTACATTACTTCTGCTTTTTCTATACGACTAACCGGAGTATTGCGCAGAATTGTTTCAAGTTGTCCGGCATCCATTGTTGTAGGTTTACCATTTAAAATAACAGTCAGTTTTCCTGCTCCAGCCAAAGTTAGTATTCCTCTATCTTCTTGTACTCCCGGTATCTTTGTCAATGCTTCATAAGCATTGTTTACGAGTTGATTTTGGGTAAGAACAGCAAGATTATATCCTAAAAGTCCATTCTCTACTTTTGCAAAAGGATGTTCTGCTTTTATAATAACTTCATCCAAAGCATAGTCTTGAGGTTGAAGTTGAATAGTTCCAGCATTATTTCCCTTACCTACCATTTGTTTAGTCTCATATAAAAGGTGTTGTATTATCAAGCGGTATTCTTTCTGTTGGCTTTTAAAAACGAATATGCCGTCGGAATTGGAAATGGATGCGCCTATATAGGTCGAATCCATTGCTTGCAAAATAATAGTCGCACCGTCTATAGGTAGTTGTTTGTCATCTATTATTTTTCCGTTAATCGTTTGCCCCCAAGCGACTGTTTGATAGCAACCTAAAAATAGGTAGAAAAATGTCAATGTTATTATTTTATTTAATCGCATCATACGAATTCAGTTTATTGATTACAAAACTATTAAAAGGTAAAAGAAACTCCTGCACCAAAGAACCATTCCCATCTTCTTTGTATTATGTTATATTGGTAGTTCGTTTGGGATTTAATAGTGACATATTTGCCTATCTCATATGAAAATCCTGCTCCTATCTGATAAGGGATAGAAGTTGCAGGAAGTATCACACTCCGTTTTTTATCCAGTGTATAGTTTCCATATACACTAAAATATAGTTTCTTATTTAAAGGAATAGCCATATTTGTATTTTGTTGAATCTTTATAAGAGGTAGATTTTTATCTATCCGACTATTGAACATAAGGCTTTTGCATTTTAGATTTCCATTCAATAGATTATTGTTATGATTTAATTTATTGTGAAACGTTGTGGCGCACCCAATATTTGCTACATTCGGAAAATCTTCTTTAAAATCAATATCTAACCTAAAATCATCCCAGTATCTATTATCGTCTTTTGGCGAATGACCAATAATAGACTGTTCTAATTCCCTTTTAAAAGCATCATCAATATGGATAGGCATTTCTCCTTTCAGCATTTTAGCCAATCGGACAGAATCGTTTGGAGTCCACCCGTTTTGTACTTGTGCATTGACTGGACGGGTGAGAAATAAAAAAAACAACAAAAATATTGCTGTTTTCCAAACGTTTGAAATTATCTGATTAGTCGCATCCACACTTCATTTAAGCCTTATCCGTTAATACATCTTCTTCAACGTCCACACCATCTTATTGGGATTATAGGCTTCGGGGGTGAAGACAGAAGTAGGGGCATCATCGTTACTACAATTTGTCAGACATAACATGGCGCAAATAATGAATGTGGAAAGCACCATACATAAAGTAATTTTCTTTTTCATCTTATCTCTATTTTAAGTGATTGACAATAATTATATATTTCTCTTCATAGGGATACTATACTTTTCACGGTCATAAACCCGTCATATTTTAAAATCAGAAAAAAGTAAGCA
>BLLV01000159.1 GCA_011959205.1 Bacteroidaceae bacterium | reverse complement strand
TAGTTCACTTTCGCATATTAACATAACATACCCACAGGGTTTTAGCACTGATCCGCTTTCAGCCACCAGCTATGCTTCTATTTACTTTCGGTATTCTCCTTAATAGGAGCCAAAGCTGTCTTAGCTCCCTCAACCATCGGAGTCAATATATCAAAAATAACCTGTTTGTATTCAGACAAAGCGATACTCAATAAAAGCTCCTCTTTTCTTATTTTATCCGCCAAAGCATTATTATCCTTTTTGTATGCTTGATCCTGCATATACAGTCGGTAAGTCTTGTAGTTCTCATAGAATGCAGAAATAGAACGGAACAAGCGACCATAATTTTCCTTCAAATTCTGACGATCTTTTTCGCTGAAATAATTTCCCGGATTGGAAACAAACACAGTATCTTGAACTAGCATCACAGGCTGTGACATCACAGGCAAAGAATCCACTGGCATCTTTTGGTCCAAATATCCCAGTACCACTTTTATCTCATTCTCATTAACCCAATCTTTCAATACTTTCAATGAGGTATCATAATACTTCATCACTTCATTTGCATTCTCCACACTCATGCTACTGTTGTCCATAACATGACTACTCTTAGAACCACCGGAACAAGAAGATACGGAGAGGGCACAAAGAAACACCCCATACAATAATAAATTCTTCTTCATACTGTCAGTATTAAATTATAATACCTCAATAACAATAAGAAGTCCTAATAGTTCACGCTCCTGTCCCGTTTTTTTCCAAATTACTTCTAATTTTCTCCAACAAATAAAGACAACCTTGCATTTTGGGATTTTCGTAACATACATAAGCCTGCTCAAACAACATATCTACTGTATCCTTCAAATTAGGAACAAAAGTAGCCTTATCTACCTTCATTGTTAAAGGAAGCGATTGATTATCAAACCATTTTTTCAACTCATTAACCTCTTCCTTGGTATATGTTTTCTTTCCTTCTTTCATCATTTTATATATATTTTTTTTAAAAGGGGTAACCTACTGCAAAGTGAAAAGCAAAATCACGACTGAAGCGCGGCTGGATAACAGGATATCGCTTTTTACCTGTTTCCACAGGATTTATGGCCTTCATGCCACCATCAAAACGCAGAATCAAATAATCCAAATCAAAACGGATTCCCAAACCGTATGCTACAGCTATCTGTTTATAAAACTCGCCGAATTTAAATAAACCACCTTCTTGTCCGGAGTCATCACGAATAGTCCAAATATTACCGGCATCCACAAAAGCCGCTCCATTCAATTTCCAGAACAAATGAGTACGATATTCTATATTCAAGTCCAATTTAATGTCACCGGCCTGATTGATAAAGTCCATATTTCCATCCTCACTACTTTTATAAACGCCAGGTCCCAACGAACGTACAGACCACCCGCGTACACTGTTCGCACCACCGGAAAAATACCTCTTCTCAAAAGGCAACATTTTTGAGTTACTATACGGATAAGCCACCCCCACGCCTATATGAAAAACAAATGAGTTACGGGAATCTATCATAAAATTCTTTGCAAGATCAAAATCCGCTTTCACATATTGAGCAAAAGGAATATTTGCCAGCACATAATCTTCTCCATCTTTCGGATTAGGGTGAACCAGTTTGGAAGTTGCATACAGCAAATTACCAGCCTCTTCGATATTGGCACGAATGGAATAAGAATTTTTGGTAGGTGTACGCATCACGGCATTTCCTGCACTATTATAGGTAAAGCTGTAACCCGTACGCACCACAAGCTGATTTTCATAACTAACTTTTAAAAGAGAATTCTTCTGAGTCATATTATCCAAATACTCCTGAAAAACCGATGACTTTCTAGGCATATATACATAATTGACATCTACCAAATCAAAACGGTGTTGCATACGTTTCCTGTCAGTCCATTTATAACTCCATGAAGCAGAAGCCAGTGTACGCGAGAACTCCGGACGAACTTGAGATGTGAATTTTAAGCCGACCTCTGAAGTCGCTCTAATTCTCTTTTTAAAATTCGATGAAAGAAAAGGGAACATGAACTGGGGGAAATTCAAGCTGCTTTCTATCCCATACTCCACGTAGTTATCGTTCACATAATCCTGAGAGGAGCCTCCCAATCCCGTAATGGCCTCATAAGCGCCACGCACTTTCAGCATAAAACTTTCTGAACCGTTGAATACATTACGATGCTGAAAAGAAATCGAAGCAGCCGCCCCTAAGTCACCAGCCGAATTAGTTCCCTCTACTTCAAACGTCATAGATTTATTTTTGTTCTTTGCCAAAAATACGTATGCATCCAGTTGTATACTATCCATTCCATCCACTTCACGAAAACGAATATTAGAGTATTTCAAAGCACGCAAACGCCCCAAGTTTGAATAAGTATTTTGCACATCCTGTTCATTGTACAATTCTCCCGGACGGATACGGTTGAAATCGATCAACACTTGCGGACGGAGAAAAGCCTTTCCTTTATAATACATATTATATCCTTTGTATCGCAAAGAGTTAAATTTTGCCAAAGTTCCGTCCTGCACCGACATGATTTCGTCATCTGCTAGAAAATTCACCTCTCCCACCTTGTATTGTCTATGCTTCTGCGGTAAATCTTCTTTTCTGCGCTGATAAGGAAGCAATCTTAAAGTCAAATCCACCAAATAGGTATTTCTAGCCGTATCTGCCTGATAGACCCAAAAATCCTTATTGAACTTATAATAGCCTTTATTTTGTAACAATTTGGTAATCCGCTGCCGCTCAGCATCCAGCACATTCACATCAAACAACATACCAGGCACTAACAAACTTTGGGCAGAATCCTGCCGAATATAGTCACTGATAGCTAAATCATCTATATCATATGCCACATGACGTACTGTATAAGGATGCCCGGCATGAATACGATAAACCAATTTCAATTTGTTCTTCTTTGTTCCTTTATCCAAGCGTACAATAGCCCCCATATACCCCATATTACGTACCGCTTTCTCTATTTCCTCTTGGGATTTCAAAGCAACAGATTCATCATAAAGCACCGGAGCGTCACCAATCCTCCGAAAAAAACGATTAATCCATTTAGTAGAATCCATGCCTGAAACGCAATAAGTGCGCATAGGTATCTTAACCAAATTGAACCATTTGGCATTAGGATTCTGACGAATATATGAATTGAATAGTGACGGCTTCACTTCCTTCGTCTCGGATACAATCCTGACCTCATCCAATAAATATTTATCCTCAGGAATAAATTTACTGACCGAACAAGAGGTGCATAGTGCTACAATAAGTGTGCATATATATAGGCGTGCGCTTTTCTTCATACAAATCCGTAACCTTCGCAAATTTATCTACAAAGATAGGCATTAATTGAAAATATCTTCTTAGCTTTGCTCCAAATATTTGTTATTAAATAGAAATTATCATGCTAAGTAAAAATAAAATAAAATATATCCATTCGTTAGAACTGAAAAAAAAGCGCAAAGAAGAACAAGTTTTTGTGGCCGAAGGACATAAATTAGTCGGCGATTTATTAGGGCACTTCCCTTGCAGGTTGCTGATTGCCACTTCCAATTGGTTTAAAACAAACCATTCGGTCACGGCCAACGAAATGATTGAAGTAACACAAGAAGAATTGTCACGTGCCAGCCTTCAAAAAACTCCCCAAGAGGTATTGGCCGTTTTTGTACAACCTTCTTATGATTTAAATCCAGAAGTTATTAAAAGTTCTCTATGCCTAGCATTGGACGATGTACAAGATCCCGGAAATCTGGGAACCATAATCCGCTTGGCAGACTGGTTTGGCATTGAGCATATCTTCTGCTCGGCAGGAACAGCAGATGTGTATAATCCCAAAACCGTACAGGCAACTATGGGAGCATTGGCTAGAGTAAAAATTCACTACTGTTCTTTGCCACAACTTATTGGAGAACTGACCGATATTCCTGTGTACGGCACTTTTTTAAATGGGAATATTATTTATGCAGAACCCTTGTCGGCTCATGGCCTGATTGTCATGGGAAATGAAGGAAAAGGAATAAGTACTGACATAGAGAAGCTGATTAACAAGAAATTATATATTCCCAATTATCCTCAGGAACGAGAAAGTTCCGAATCGTTGAATGTGGCAATTGCCACAGCAGTGGTTTGCTCAGAGTTCAGAAGACGTTTATTGCCTTAAAAAGCATACATTATAAACGCACCAGCCTGCTTCCCACTGTAAACTCCTTTTCCTGCAAATCAAAATCAGCTACATGCCATGCATATACAGGCCGTTCCGGTTCTGTTTTCAACATGGCACGTTGCAGAAAATCAGCAAACTTTTCCCCGTAATAAATTTCCAGCTCATGCATAGGAGAAACAATAATCACTCCACCTATCCATTGTGTCGCACTAAGTTCCTCCTTCAATGGAAAATATGTACGCACTCTATCGCAGTCTTCCAGCTCCACTACATATTTAGAATAACAGCCAGCTGCCGAAACATAAAGATAATGACAGGCAAAACGTTTCATACCTCAAAGAAAAAAAAATAATTAATTTCTGTGCCTGATTCTCTGAGGACGATTTGAGTGAGAATGCCCCGTTGTGTTAACATCTTTCTTAATATCCACCGATTGAATCGAATCTGCTTTTTTCTCTGTTACCATCGAATCTGATCCAACACGCTGTTCCACAGCCAAACTATCCTTTTCGGTAACTGTCATTGTATCTATCGGTTCATGATAACGGGTCAAAGTAATATCATTGATAATCAGCCCCGGCTTATTTGCTGACGAATCATTATCTGCATAGTAAATAAATCCGTTCACACTCTTGATGGCAAAAGCAGAATCGGGCTTTATGTACAAGGTTTGCACGCCGGAACGAGTAATGTCCTTCACACGTCCCACCACTGAATCATTGTCATACAAGATATTGAACCCCATAGTAGCTCTCCGTTCTCCTTCCGAAAGGAATATATAATCGGCTGACCACAAGAAAGCATCCTTTGCTTTGAAGTTGCTATCAGTGGGGATCTCGAAAGTTACCTTATTTGCCAGCGGAACATCTGTCAACCAATACAGTTTACGGTCATACCATACATCTACAGTATCCCCCGGCAACGATACAGCCGGTTTGTTCTCACGCAGTGCCAGCAACTCCTGCATGTGTTTTTTCTCACCGCGAAAGCGTTCCCCCACCTTTTTATAAAGGCTAGCAAGTTCCTCTGTATGACGTGTGTACCATACCATGGATGAATCGAATTCAGCTTCAGTAATGTGATGCTTCTCGAAGACATAATTCTTATATGCCTCCTTTTGATAATTATCAGAATAACTTAGATTATTACCCATGGAGATACTTAAATGATAATCGTACAAAATATTCTCCATCCTGTCTGGCTGGATAATTTCTTTAGGCATCTGTTTGCCACACCCCACCATAAAAGCTGCACCCAGCAGCCACACCCAAGTAACATTCCTGCGACACACCATTTACTCTTTGATTTCTTCTGCTGACGGGTGAATATTCTGATTCAGATATTTACCATAAAATAACAACAAAGCTACAATACCGCAACTGATAGCTGCATCGGCAAAATTAAATATAGGACTGAAGAAAATGAAATGTTTTCCTCCTATTCCCGGTATCCATTCAGGCCAATTGGTTTCAATAATGGGAAAATAGAACATATCCACCACTTTACCGTGCAGCCATTCCGAATATCCTTCACCTACCGGAACAAAAGAAGCAATGGTACTATGAGTACTTTCATTAAAAATAACGCCATAGAACACACTGTCTATAATATTACCGATAGCCCCTGCCAAAATCAAGGAGATACAGACAATATAACCTGTTTTATAATTCTGCTTCACTATTTTTGCCAGATACCAGATAATCAGCCCCACAGCTACAATACGAAAGGTAGTAAGGAACAATTTTCCGAATATTTCCATTCCGAAAGCCATGCCGTTGTTTTCTGTAAAATAGATATAGAACCAGTCCGTAATACGGATACTCTCGTGCCAATACATATTGGTTTTTACCAATATCTTTATTATCTGGTCAATAATCAGAACTCCAAAAACAATAAGAACAGAGAGCTGCCCTTTGGTGAGTAGTTTCTTCATTTATCAAATTAAAAATTAATTAGTGACTAGTGGTTAATGATAGTGATTAGCGGCTAATACTGTAACATGACAGTGAAACTCATTAACCGCTAATCATTCATCACTAACCACTAATCTTATTTCTTTCCTTCGTTCTTTGCCTCAATGCTCAGCGTTGCATGAGGCACTGCACGAAGTCTTTCCTTCGGAATCAGTTTTCCGGTCTCACGGCAAATACCATAAGTTTTATTTTCGATACGTACCAATGCCGCCTGCAGCCCCTGAATAAACTTCAGCTGACGGGCTGCCAAACGGGTAGTTTCTTCTTTTGAAAGCGTATTTGCACCTTCTTCCAAAACTTTATAAGTAGGAGAAGTATCATCCGTATCGTTTCCGTCCTTGTTCATGATACTATTTTTCAAGTGATCATAATCACGTTGAGCCAATTCCAGTTTTTCCCTGATTATGGCACGAAACTCTTCGAGTTCAGCATCCGAATATCTAGTTTTTTCAGCCATACAATTTAGTTTTAAAAGGTTAATTATTCTTTTACGACACTCACATACAGTGAGAAATCATCAAAACTTAGTTCTGTGCCGTTCTTCACTTCATCCACTAATTCCAAAGAGTCAGCAAGAACTTGGTTACAAATATAAGTATTATATTCATTTACCGCATCATCAGTTTGAGGATTTTTAGATAATGCCACTTTTATTTTGTTTGTGATCTCAAAACCACTACTCTTACGGATATTCTGTATGCGGTTCACCAGTTCGCGGGCAACGCCTTCCCGACGCAACTCTTCAGTTACAGTAACCTCCAACGCTACAGTAAGTTTACCTTCATTGGCAACCAACCATCCCGGAATATCTTCACTGAAGATTTCCACATCCGTTGTTTCAACAACCGCTTCCGCACCATCAAGCACAAGGGTATATTTACCATTTTTCTCCAATTCGGCGATAGCTTCCTGTGACATTCCAGCTACGGCCGCAGCAACCGCTTTCATCTGCTTGCCGAATTTCGGGCCGAGTTTCTTAAAGTCACATTTCACTTTTTTCACCAATACGCCTGCAGCTCCGTCTACAAACTTGATTTCTTTCACGTTTACTTCACTCATAATCAAGTCTTTTACGGCTTCAATGTGCATTTTCTGCTCTTCGTCCACTACCGGAACCATGATACACTGCAACGGCTGGCGCACTTTGATATTGACTTTGCGGCGCAATGCCAATACCATGGAAGTAACATCCTGAGCCATCTGCATACGCGCTTCCAGTTCTCCGTCTATCAATGCCTCATTACATTCTGGGAACTTGGCCAAGTGCACAGAAGCCACGGTGTCACGCTCTGTAACGGTAATCAAGTCTGTATACAAACGGTCGGCATAGAACGAAGCGATAGGTGCCATCAGCCTGGCCACTGTTTCAAGACAAGTGTACAATGTCTGATAAGCGGACAACTTATCCTGTGACATGGCATTCCCCCAGAAACGCTTACGGTTCAAGCGCACGTACCAGTTACTCAAATTATCATTTACGAAATCTGCAATCAAACGTCCTGCCTTGGTCGGTTCGTAATCATTGTAGCAAGCATCCACGTTCCTAACCAATGAATTCAGAACAGACAGGATCCAACGGTCGATCTCAGGGCGTTCATTTACAGGCACTTCTGCTTCTTGGTAAGCGAAGCCATCCACATTGGCATAAAGTGCGAAGAACGAATAAGTATTATATAAGGTACCGAAGAATTTACGACGAACCTCATCCACTCCGTCGGTGTCGAATTTCAAGTTATCCCACGGAGAAGAATTGGTAATCATGTACCAACGCAAGGGATCGGAGCCATACTGCTCGATAGCACCGAACGGATCCACCGCATTGCCCAGACGTTTTGACATTTTGTTTCCATTCTTGTCCAAAACCAAACCGTTAGAGATTACGTTCTTATAAGCCACGCTGTCGAATACCATTGTAGCGATAGCATGTAGCGTAAAGAACCAGCCACGGGTCTGATCCACCCCTTCTGCAATGAAGTCCGCAGGATAATAAGTCCGGTTGTCCACGATTTCCTTATTTTCGAACGGATAGTGTAGCTGAGCGTAGGGCATCGCACCGGAGTCGAACCACACATCAATCAAGTCCGCCTCACGTTTCATCGGCTTGCCGCTTTCAGACACCAAGATGATATCATCCACATACGGACGGTGAAGGTCTATCTTGTCATAGTTCTCCCCGTTATATTCACCCGGAACAAAACCTCTTTCCTTATAAGGGTTGACGGTCATAAATCCGGCAGCTATTGATTTTTCTATTTCATGATACAATTCCTCTACGGAACCGATACAAAGCTCCTCTCCTTCTTCACTGCGCCAGATAGGCAGCGGAGTTCCCCAATAACGGGAACGGCTCAAGTTCCAGTCATTCAAGTTTTCCAACCACTTGCCAAAACGGCCTGTTCCGGTGGATTCCGGCTTCCAGTTGATGGTCTTGTTCAGCTCCATCATGCGTTCTTTGGCTGCGGTAGAACGGATGAACCAACTATCCAGCGGATAGTAAAGCACCGGCTTGTCAGTACGCCAGCAGTGCGGATAATTGTGCACATGCTTTTCTATCTTGAATGCCTTGTTGTCGGCTTTCATCATCATACAGATATAGATATCGAGTGATTCGGCAGTAGCGGCAGCTTTTTCATCGTACTTACCATCTACAGTAAACTGAGGATCGTAAGCATTCTTCACCCACCGGCCCTGATATTCCTTATATTTTTCTACGTCCACACATTCCTTTACGAAAGTTTCATCCAACTCGTCCAACAGATAGAATTTACCTGTCAGATCCACCATAGGACGGGTTTCACCCTTCTTGTTTATCATGAACAGAGAAGGAATACCTGCCGCACGTGCCACAAAAGCATCGTCCGCACCGAATGTCGGAGCGATATGTACGATACCCGTACCGTCTTCGGTGGTTACATAATCACCGGAGATGACGCGGAATGCCTGACCGGCCGCTTCCTGCCATTTGCCGTTTTCATCCACTGCCACCGGTTTCACCCAAGGAATAAGCTGTTCGTATTCCATGCCTACCAGATCCGACCCTTTATATTCACCCACTACTTTAAACGGAATCAGTTTGTCACCCGGCTTATAGTCTTCCAAAGCAAGTTCTTCCGCTTTCTTATTAAAGTGAGTATAAAGCAAGGCTTTTGCCAATACTACGGTCATCTTTTCTCCAGTATATCCGTTGTAAGTCTGCACGGCCACATAGTCTATTTTCGGTCCTACGCACAGTGCCGTATTCGAAGGCAATGTCCACGGAGTAGTTGTCCATGCCAAAAAATAAGGAGTTCCCCATTCCGCCATTTCGGATTTCGGATTCTTCATCTTGAACTGCCCTACCACGGTAGTGTCTTTCACATCGCGGTAACAGCCCGGCTGATTCAGCTCGTGCGAACTCAACCCTGTTCCGGCAGCTGGAGAATAAGGCTGGATGGTGTAGCCTTTATACAGCAGACCTTTGTTATAAAGCTGCTTCAAAAGCCACCACAGCGTTTCAATATAGCGATTGTCATAAGTGATATAGGGATTCTCCAAGTCCACCCAGTACCCCATCTTATGAGTAAGATCAGTCCACTCTTTGGTGAACTTCATCACGTCCTTACGGCAAGCTGCATTATACTCGGCAACAGAGATGGTCTTTCCGATATCCTCCTTGGTGATATGCAATGCTTTTTCCACACCCAGTTCCACAGGCAGTCCGTGAGTATCCCATCCGGCCTTGCGCTTTACCTGAAAACCTTTCATGGTTTTATAGCGGCAGAAAGTATCTTTAATGGTACGCGCCATCACGTGATGAATGCCCGGCATACCATTAGCCGAGGGAGGTCCTTCGTAAAACACGAAAGAAGGACATCCTTCACGTTCTGTCATACTCTTGGCGAAAACATCGTTTTCATCCCATTTCTTCAGCACATCTTTATTGACCTGTGATAGGTTGAGTTGCGAGTGTTCAGCAAATTTCTTACTCATAATTTTATATCGTTTTCTTGTATTCTATAACTAAAAGGCAATACCTTCCAAAAATTAAGGTGCAAATTTACAAGAAAATTAGATAGATAGAAAGTTTTGACGCCTGTTTTTTTTTAAATCTCCCCCAAAAAGAAGAGGGTGTCCACCATTGGAGTGAACACCCTTGATCATAATAGCCTATATTGCCGAGAAACATTTATTTCGCCGCTTCTTCCGTCGTATTGGCAGGTTTCTCGATGCCTTCGCTTGTAGCACGTTCTTCCATACGTCGGATACGTGCGTCAAGATCGGGATGAGTAGAAAACAGCTGATTCAGCTTACTGCTTTTCTGTACTCCTGCCTCTTCTTGCATTTTTTTCAATTTCTGGAATGACAATGCCATCGCCCAAGGATTCTTACCTGCTTTTTTCAGAAATTCGTAACCGTAGTCATCAGCGGCGCGTTCTTGTTTTTGTGAATAGTTCGCATTAACCAAGGCCTCACCCAGATCACCCAACTGAGAATCTGTCAATGCAGCCGCTTTCCCGCCTTGCGATGAGATACCATCCTTCAAAGCCGATGTCAGCAACGCAGTACGGAAACCATTCTTTGAGTCTTTGTGCGCCACATGACCTACTTCATGGCCTATCACCCCCAACAGTTCTTCATCAGACATAATGTCCATCAACGAGGAGAACACACGCACGCTGCCATCAGCACAGGCAAATGCATTTACATCAATCACATAATATACTTTGAAATTCAGAGGCATCCCCTCCACTTCGGTCAACCCTTCGGTCAATTTTTTCAGGCGGATGGTGTACGGATCATCGTCTGCACAAACCTGATTGTGTTTATCCATCCAGTCAATGTACTCCTTTACATACTCCGTCATCTGTTCATCGGTCAGAGTCACCGCTTTGGCTGCTTTCACAGCTCCGCTTACGGCTTTTTTCAAATTAAACTGAGCCATCGCCGGGGTTGCTCCCGTCAAACACAACAGCATCACAGCTGCTTTCCATAATGTTTTCTTCATTTTTGTGTATTTTTTAGATTAAAACGCTTAGTCTTTCGAAAAAACGGTGCAAAAAAACAAAATTTTATTCTATTCGCCAATCTTTGCAAGGAGATTTTTTACTACCATTCCCCACTTCAAACGCCCCAAAGGCGAAAAACCATCGCGAATCCCTTCGCGATGGCCCTTGCCCATTTTTATATACACCTTTAAACAAAATGACACTCACACCCTGATTCACTAACCCCTTTGGGGCATGAGTAATCTTATCTTTTTATTTATTTGCACGAGCTTCTGCAATGTAGCCCAATGCTTCTTTACATTTTGCGGTTACATACGCCCAGTCTTCTGCGGCTACCTTATCACCCGGGAACAATTTAGACCCCATACCTACACAGAACACACCTGCCTTAATCCAAGAAGTCAGATTTTCCTGTGTCGGTTCCACACCACCGGTTACCATCAGTTTAGACCAAGGCATCGGGGCCAGCAAACCTTTAACCAACTTTGCTCCCAATACATCACCTGGGAATATTTTACAAAGATCGCAACCTGCTTCCTGAGCGAAACCTACCTCGGATACACTTCCGCATCCCGGAGTATAAGCCACCAAACGACGGTTGCACACTTTAGCGATTTCAGGATTAAACAGCGGGCCTACCACAAAACAAGCACCCAATTGCAAATAAAGAGCAGCAGTAGCAGGATCAACGATAGAACCTACTCCCATAGCCATTTCAGGACATTCTTTTGCCGCGTATTTCACTACTTCCGCAAATACTTCATGAGCAAAGTCACCACGGTTTGTAAATTCGAATGCACGAACTCCGCCGTCATAACAAGCCTTCACTACTTTCTTTGCCACTTCTGCATCTTTATGGTAGAATACAGGAACCATGCCGGTTGATCCAATCTTGTCCAGCACTGCTATTTTATCAAAACGAGCCATCTTTTATATTGTTGTTTAAATGAAAAAAAATCAACGTTGTACACGTCCGCTGGCATCGCCACCGGCCAATGCTTCCACTTCATCCACAGATACCAAATTGAAATCACCATTGATAGTATGCTTCAAAGCAGAAGCGGCAACCGCAAATTCAAGGGCTGCACCCTGGTTCGGTTTAGTCAACAAACCATGGATAATACCTCCGGAGAATGAGTCGCCACCACCCACACGGTCAATAATCGGATTGATGTCATAGCGTTTGGATTCATAGAATTCTTCTCCGTTATAAATCATAGCCTTCCAGCCGTTGTGAGTAGCCGAGAATGATTCACGCAAGGTAGAAACCACATATTTAAAGCCGAATTCTTTTGCCATAGCCTTGAAGATTCCTTTGTAACCTTCCGCATTGGTTTCACCGGCTTCCACATTCGCTTCCGGTTTGAAGCCCAGACAAAGCTCAGCATCTTCTTCGTTACCGATACATACATCTACATATTGCATCAACGGTTTCATGATAGACTGTGCTTTTTCTTTAGTCCACAATTTCTTACGGAAGTTCAAATCCACAGACACCGTAACACCATGACGTTTTGCAGCTTCACAAGCCAGCTTGGTCAGTTCGGCAGCCTTGTCGGAGATAGCCGGAGTGATGCCCGACCAGTGGAACCAGTCCGCACCTTCCATAATGGCATCAAAATCAAAATCGCAAGGATCGGCTTCGGCGATAGCCGAGTGGGCACGGTCATAAATGACTTTACTAGGACGCATGGAAGCTCCTGTTTCCAAATAATAGATACCTACGCGATCGCCACCACGACAGATGAAATCGGTCTTCACACCATATTTACGCAATGCATTCACTGCCGACTGCCCAATTTCGTGTTTCGGCAATTTAGTTACGAAATAAGCTTCGTGACCGTAGTTCGCACAGCTCACCGCTACGTTCGCTTCCCCACCGCCATAAACAACATCAAATGAATCCGACTGTACAAAACGTGTATTTCCCGGAGTTGACAATCTCAACATTATTTCACCTAAGGTTACTACTTTTCCCATAATTTCGTAATTTTAAATTGTTATATATTTATTCGTTTAACTTTTAATCCAATTAAAACACTGGTTTACACCCTCATAGATAAATTATATCGTAACCTTGTATTCAACAGGGCACTCAAACAATCCACCCGTGTACGCGCACAAAGGTACTATTTATTTTTTTAATACCAAAAATTGTTATATATTTGTATCGAAAAAAAATAAACTATCAGTGTGCACGAGCACAATATATATAATTTAAGGTATGAATAAACTGCCCGAAAGAATCAGAATCAAGGATATCGCCCGCCTGGCAGATGTATCAGTCGGCACAGTAGACCGTGTATTGCATGGCCGCACAGGAGTATCCGAAACCAGCCGGAAACGGGTGGAAGAAATATTGAAGCAACTGGACTACCAGCCCAATATGTATGCCAGTGCTTTGGCATCCAACAAAAAGTACCTGTTTGTCTGCCTGTTGCCACAGCATAAGGAAGGCGATTACTGGACTGATGTGGAGCAGGGAATGAAAAGAGCCGTAAAAACCTTTTCAGATTTCCACATCACCCTATCCGTGGTGTACTATGACCAATATGAATATTCCTCCTTCATCAATGCCGGAGAAGAAATACTGAAAAAAGAGCCGGACGGCGTATTGCTTGCCCCTACTATTCCTGAGATGACGGCCAGATTCACCGACAAGTTACAAGAACGGGAAATACCTTATATATTTATAGACTCTAATGTGCCCAGCCTCAATCCGCTGGCATTCTTCGGACAGAAATCCGACCAAAGCGGATACTTTGCCGCCCGCATGGCCATGATGCTGGGAGAATATCCCCAAGGAATTGTGATCTTCAGACAAATCAATGAAGGGCGCCTAGGATCAAACCAACAGGAAAACCGTGAAAAGGGATTCAGAAAATATATGCAGGAGCATTTTCCCGACTGCAAAATAGTGGAACTAAACCTCTATGCCAAGCGTCCGGATGAGGACGAGGCACTGATGAACCGCTTCTTCCAAGAGAACCCACAGATTACGTGCGGCATCACTTTCAACTCGAAAGTGTACATTATAGGCGAATATCTTATCGGGCACAACCTAAAAAATTTCAAACTAATCGGGTACGATTTATTACACCGGAACGTCTCTTGTCTGAAAGAGGGCGCAGTGGATTTCCTGATTGCACAGCAACCTACCACACAAGGATACAGCGGCATAAAGAGCCTGTGCAACCATCTGATTTTCAAGAAAGAGGTGAAGTCATGCAACTACATGCCCATCACCTTGCTTTCGGTGGAAAATGTGGATTTCTATCTGGACGCGCATAAAAAATAAATCTGATAACTAAAAACAGGAATGGAAACAAAGTATTTGAAAATCAATCCGGCTGATAACGTAGTGGTGGCTATCTCGGACTTAAAAGCAGGCGGAACCATCACGGTAGACGGTCATGCCATCACGTTGAAAGAAGACGTGCCGGCCGGCCATAAAGTGGCTCTGAAAGATTTCGCCCAGGGCGAGAATATCATCAAGTATGGTTACCCCATCGGACATGCCATGGTTGCCGTGAAGCAGGGATGTTGGATGAACGAAAACCAGATAAAGACAAACCTTGCCGGAGTGCTGGATTATACCTACAATCCGGTCAGCGTAGACCTCAATATTCCGAAGAAAGACCTGACGTTCAAAGGATACCGCCGCAAAAACGGTGATGTGGGTATCCGTAACGAGGTATGGATTATCCCCACCGTGGGTTGTGTAAACGGTATCATCGGCCAACTGGCCGAAGCGTTACGCCGCGAAACCAACTGCGAAGGTGTGGATGCCGTTGTGGCATTCCCTCACAACTATGGCTGTTCACAGCTGGGCGATGACCACGAGAACACCAAGAAAATTCTCCGCGACATGATTCTGCATCCCAATGCAGGAGCGGTACTGATTGTCAGCCTGGGATGCGAGAACAACCAGCCGGATGTTTTCCGCGAGTTTCTGGGCGATTATGACACAGACCGCGTAAAGTTCATGGTAACTCAGAAAGTGGGGGATGAATTTGAAGAGGGGATGAAGATTCTGCGTGAACTGTACGCCAAAGCCAAGACCGATGTGCGCGAGGATGTTCCTTTGTCCGAACTTCGTGTAGGCTTGAAATGCGGCGGCTCGGACGGTTTCTCAGGTATCACCGCCAATCCGTTGCTGGGTATGTTCTCCGACTTCCTGATTGCACAGGGCGGAACTTCCGTGCTGACGGAGGTTCCCGAAATGTTTGGCGCGGAAACCATCCTGATGAACCGATGCCGCACCCAGGAACTGTTCGAGCAGACCGTACACCTGATTAATGACTTTAAGGAATATTTCCTGTCACACGGCGAACCAGTGGGCGAAAATCCGTCACCGGGCAACAAGGCAGGTGGTATCTCCACCTTGGAAGACAAAGCGTTGGGATGTACCCAAAAATGCGGCAAAGCATACGTGGACGGAGTGATGGGCTATGGCGACCGTCTGAAAGTGAAAGGTTTGAACTTGCTTTCCGCACCGGGCAACGATTTGGTAGCCGCCACCGCCCTCGCCTCCTGCGGTTGCCACATGGTGCTCTTCACTACCGGCCGCGGTACTCCGTTCGGTACGTTTGTTCCTACCATGAAGATTTCCACCAACTCCACTCTGGCTAAAAACAAACCGGGATGGATTGACTTCAATGCCGGAGTCATCGTAGAAAACGAACCGATGGAAAAGACCTGCGAACGCTTTACAGACTATATCATCTGTGTTGCCAGCGGAGAACCGGTAAACAATGAAAAGAAGAATTATCGTGAAATCGCCATTTTCAAGACAGGTGTGACACTGTAATCCAATTTTATCCCCAACTTTCCCAATACTCCCTACAGCCCTGCCTTCCCTGTTACGAAGGTGGGGCTGTGACCTTTTTCCCCCATATATTGTTATAAAACAAGTCTTTTTGTAACTTTGCACCTCATTTTATAAAATACAAATTCATGAACGGTGAAAAATTATACTTTTCACGGTCATAAACCCGTCATATTTTAAAATCAGAAAAAAGTAAGCA
>BLLV01000158.1 GCA_011959205.1 Bacteroidaceae bacterium | reverse complement strand
GTTATACTTCAAGCGGTAACAAAAACATCATTTTCGTTTTTGAAAGTTTGAAAATTCAGCGATAACAAGTTGTCAAGTTCCTCTCTATACGTCATATTAACATTATCAAAGAAATTTCTGATAGCCGTATGGAATCTGTTGACCGAATCGTAATATTTCCCATACAGCACTTTTTTCTTCGTGAACTTCCAAAGCCTTTCAATGATATTCAGGTTGGGCGAGTATGGCGGCAGAAAGAGAATCCTGATGTTCAGCTTCTCCGCCTCCTCCGTGACAAGCTTGCAATGCTGGTACCTGGCATTGTCCATGACAATATAGATTGTTTTCTCAGCATCTGTCTTTCGGATTAAATGCAGGAAATCAACGACCGTGTCGGCTGTAATGTAGGTTGTGTTATCCATGGTCACCACTTCTTTGGTCAGGGCATCCACCGCACCAAGCACATTAATCCGGTTCCTTCCGGATGAGGTTTTCAAGAACAGGCGTTTCAAAGACCATGCCATGCATGGAAAGGCTGAGAGCGTAAAGTGTACGGCATCGGAGAACAGCAGGCGGCATCTCCCTTCGGATGATGCGGCAATCACAGGCCGTAGTTTATCAAGCCATCGCTTCTGTTGTTCCAAGTCCGCCTTTCCGGGAACCTGTCCCATCTTACGGTACTTGTATCCGTTCCGTATCAGGAACGCCCGTACCTGAGTCGGCTTTCGGAAAAGACCGCATACCTGACTGATACGCTCGGCTGCTTCAGGCACGGAGTGAACCGGATGCTCGTTCAGGCTGGACATTATAGCATTCTTGTAGTTGTCCAGCTCACTTTTCGGGCGATAGGGATTGGTATGGAGCAGAGCCGTAAGCCCTTCGGATAAACATGTATGAATCCATTTCTCTACACTGGTACGGTGGCAGCACAAAAGCTGGGCTATGCATTGGCAACTTAGGGACGGGCACGACTGTTTCATATAAATTGCGGAGCATCTTTTGCGGACGCGGCTTGATTTATTCATTTCTTTTTCATACTTTAGCCGCTGAAATTCTTCTTCGGAGAGTTTTAGAGTAAGCATCTTCTTTTAGGTTTGGTTACCATAAAGATGCTTACTTTTTTCTGATTTTAAAATATGACGGGTTTATGACCGTGAAAAGTATA
>BLLV01000157.1 GCA_011959205.1 Bacteroidaceae bacterium | reverse complement strand
CGGGTAACTATTTAATATTTAAAACCGTTTTCAACATGTCAGTAGAAGGTAAATTTTTGAGTAAAGAGATTAACGATTTGTTTTGGAGAGAAGGCCTGACACTCGTTACTGCCGAGAGTTGCACAGCAGGAAGTGTGGCAGCTGCTATCACATCAGTTGCCGGAAGTTCACACTTCTTTAAAGGTGGAATTATCGCCTATTCCAACGAAATAAAAGAAAATTTGTTGGAGGTAAATCACGAGACCCTAGAAACATACGGAGCTGTAAGCGAAGAAACCGTCATCGAAATGGTAAAAGGGGCGATGAAATCGATGAATTCTGATTGCGCTGTAGCAACCTCAGGCATTGCAGGCCCCACAGGAGGTACTCCCGACAAGCCGGTAGGTACTATTTGGATTGCTGCCGGATGTAAAGACAAAGTGATTACGCTGAAATTGGAAGGCGATGAAGGAAGAAATAGAAACATTGCAAATGCAACCCAAAATGCACTTCAATTGATTCGAAAGTTATTCCAAAACGAAGAAAATGAGCAGTAATTGCAGAATTATTTGCAAAAACTCTTGTTTTATACAAATAAAAGTGCTTATTTTGCACTCCGTTTGAAATAAGTATTGAAAAAAACTATAAAAATAAGATAGTAATGTCGAAGATTTGTCAAATTACCGGAAAGAAAGCCATGATTGGCAACAATGTTTCACACTCTAAGAGAAGAACCAAAAGAACTTTTGATGTGAACTTGTTTACTAAGAAATTCTACTATGTAGAACAAGATTGCTGGATTAGCCTGAACATCTGCGCTAACGGCTTACGTGTGATTAATAAAAAAGGTCTGGATGCAGCGCTGAACGAAGCGGTAGCCAAAGGCTATTGTGATTGGAAAAGCATCAAAATTATTGGTTAATTAAAAAGGAGAGATAGACTATGGCAAAGAAGGCTAAAGGTAATAGAGTACAGGTAATCCTTGAATGCACAGAAATGAAGGATAGTGGTATGCCGGGAACTTCTCGTTATATTACAACAAAAAATAGAAAAAATACCACTGAAAGATTGGAACTTAAGAAGTACAATCCGATTTTGAAAAGAGTAACAGTTCACAAAGAAATTAAATAATTATAACCCATGGCAAAGAAAACAGTCGCAACCCTTCAGACAGGTAAAGAAGGACGTTCTTATACTAAGGTTATCAAGATGGTTAAATCTCCGAAAACAGGAGCTTACATCTTTGATGAGCAAATGGTACCTAACGAAAAAGTTCAAGACTTTTTCAAAAAATAATTCAGTCGGAATGACTGGTGAAAAGTTCCTTTCATGTAGCATGGAAGGAACTTTTTTTATACCGCATTGTTATCATTATAATACATTATGACCAATCATTGTGACACTTTTTTTTGTCCGTGTAAGAGATTAGTTATATCTTTGTAGCAATAAACAGATAAATCAGACTTCAATATGGGATTTTTTAATTTTTTCTCGAAAGAAAAGAAGGAAACTTTAGACAAAGGATTGTCCAAAACCAAAGAAAGTGTATTTAGTAAGATTGCCCGTGCCGTAGCGGGTAAATCAAAAGTAGACGATGAGGTATTGGATAATCTGGAAGAAGTGCTTATCACTTCGGATGTAGGTGTTGAAACGACTTTGAATATTATTAAACGTATTGAAGAAAGAGTAGCCAAAGATAAATATGTAAACACTCAGGAGCTAAACAAGATTCTTCGTGAAGAGATAGCGGTATTGTTGACTGAAAATAACACGATGGATTCAGATGATTTTACAGTTCCGGAAGGTAAGAAGCCGTACGTTATTATGGTAGTAGGTGTAAATGGCGTGGGTAAAACTACAACCATTGGTAAATTGGCATATCAATTTAAGAAGGCTGGCAAATCCGTCTATTTGGGTGCCGCTGATACATTCCGTGCAGCAGCTGTAGAACAATTGGATATTTGGGGAGAAAGAGTAGGAGTACCTGTTGTCAAGCAGAAAATGGGATCAGACCCCGCATCTGTAGCCTTTGACACTTTAAGCTCTGCCGTAGCCAATAATGCAGATGTGGTAATCATTGATACTGCGGGTCGTCTTCACAATAAAGTAGGCTTAATGAACGAGCTTACTAAAATCAAGAATGTGATGAAGAAAGTGGTTCCTAACGCACCTCACGAAGTGTTGCTGGTATTGGACGGTTCTACCGGTCAAAATGCATTTGAGCAAGCTAAACAGTTTACTTTGGCTACAGAAGTTACTGCTATGGCTATTACCAAATTGGACGGAACAGCCAAGGGGGGTGTTGTAATTGGTATCTCGGATCAATTCAAGATTCCTGTAAAATACATCGGATTAGGCGAAGGAATTGAAGACATGCAGGTATTCCGTAAAAAAGAATTTGTAGACTCACTTTTTGGAGAGACTGAATAATAAATAGTTACCCGGGAATAAGCGGGTTTGTCTATAGTGCAAAAATCATTGTCCAGATACTTATAATAACCTGTAATTGCGATCATTGCGGCATTATCCGTAGTAAAGCTGAACTTCGGAATATAGATATTCCAACCATATTTCCCAGCATGTTCACGGAATGAGTTACGAAGCCCGTTATTGGCTGATACTCCTCCGGCTACCGCCACTTCATTTATTTTGAGATTTTTGGCTGCTTTTCTCAGCTTGTCCATCAAAATATCTACAACAGTCGCTTCCAATGAAGCAGCCAGGTCATTTTTATGATGTTCAATAAAATCAGGGTCTTCTTTCAACCAGTCACGCAAAGAGTATAGGAAAGAAGTCTTTAATCCGCTGAAACTATAGTTATAGTCCGGAATATGTGGTTTACTAAAAGTGAACGCTTTTGGATTGCCTTGACGTGCCAGTTTATCAATGATAGGACCTCCGGGATAACCTAAGCCCATTACTTTAGAACATTTGTCGATAGCTTCTCCTGCCGCATCGTCAATAGTTTGTCCCAAAACCTCCATGTCATTATAGGCTTTTACCAATATTATCTGTGAGTTTCCTCCCGACACCAGCAGGCATAAGAAAGGGAATTCAGGTTGGCTGTTATCTTCTTCCGATTCTTTAATGAAATGGGCTAACACATGGGCTTGCAAGTGGTTAACATCAACCATTGGTATATTCAATGAACGTGCGAAACCTTTCGCAAAAGATACTCCGACCAGTAAAGACCCCATCAAGCCGGGTCCCCGGGTGAATGCAACGGCGCTCAGTTGTTCTTTGGTCACTCCCGCCCTTTTCAAAGCCTCGTGTACTACTGGTACAATGTTTTGTTGATGGGCACGTGAGGCCAGTTCGGGAACCACCCCTCCGTAAGCTTCGTGAACAGCCTGGCTGGACACTACGTTGGACAGCAATACGCCATTCTTGATTACTGCGGCTGACGTGTCGTCACAGGAAGATTCTATACCTAATATAATTGTATCCATATTTCTATACCTTATTATATATATTAATGTGTCAGAATTTCAAGTCCGTTATCTGTCATGACAAAGGTATGCTCCCACTGTGCGGACGGCAATTCATCTTCGGTGACTACAGTCCAGCCATCTTCCTCGTCAATGAAAACCTCCCATGTTCCCATATTGATCATTGGTTCAATGGTGAAAACCATTCCCGGAACCAATAGCATACCCGTTCCTTTTTTCCCGAAATGTTCTACATCCGGTTCTTCGTGAAACTCTATTCCTACTCCGTGGCCGCAGAGATCGCGCACTACTGAGAATCCGTTTTTCTGAGCATGCTTTTCAATGGCATGTCCTATATCTCCCACAAAGCCAAATGGTCTTGCAGCTTCCATGCCTATCTTCAAACATTCTTGGGCCACTTGTACCAACTTCTCTTTCTGAGGTGTGGTTTCTCCGATGATAAACATACGCGATGCGTCGGCATAATAACCATCAAAAATGGTAGTACAATCCACATTGATAATATCTCCTTCTTCCAGAATGTCGAATTCATTAGGAATGCCGTGACAAACAACCTCATTGATAGAGGTGCAGCAACTTTTAGGAAAACCTTCATAACCTAAGGTTGCAGGAATGCCGCCATGATCTTTAGTATATTCATAAATCAATTGATCTATTTCTAATGTACTCATGCCAGCATGAATCTCGCGCTCTACAAGGTCTAACACTCCGGTATTAATAATACCGCTACGGCGTACCCCTTCAATTTGCTCCGGTGTCTTGATCAGCCCACGTGAAGGCACCAAATGACCTCTATCTTGATAATAGAGCACCTTTTTATCTAACTCTGTGAGTTCCATTCCTTTGGGCACTCTCCAGTTTTTTTTGTTTCTTTTCATATCGGTTGATTAATCAACTTACAAAGTTAGGGGAAATATTTGTAAAAATAGTCCATCCGGCAATAAATATCTCATAGGAATAGCCTTTATATGACGCTTTGTAGAAACAAATGTTAAATATCAATGTCTTTTAAATAAATTATGGGTAGAATATTTCTCTTTGTTCTAACAAAATGCTATATTTACCACAAAGAGAATAAACATTTTATTATTAACCTTTTTAATAGCATATTAAGATGGACAAATTTCAAATTGGAAAGAATGCAGGGAAAGTATGGGACTTGCTGAATGACAATAAACGGTGGAGTTATAGTGACTTGAAAAAAGCCTCCAAACTGTCGGACAGAGAATTGAATGCCGCCATAGGTTGGCTGGCCAGAGAAAACAAAATAGACTTTGAATGTTCTGATCAGGATGACCACCTTTTTTTGAGTGTCAATGTCTATATTGGCTGAAGATGAAAACAGATAATTATGCAAAGCTGGAACCTTTCATAATTATCTGTTTTCTCTTTTTATACATTCGTAGGAGCACTTTTTCATATTGATTTCATCCTCTGCTTTCTTTATTTCATCCGTTAGGTTTGCCGTTTCGTCAGAATTAGATTTAACGCACAAGTTCTTCCTCTCTATTTTTGCAGAAAAAAGAAAAATGAAGAATTTATATTTTATCTTATGGATAGTGCTTTCACTATTTCCTGTCTTTACTTTCGCACAAGTGAAAATTGACACTGAATTTTTTCCTGAGTCTTCTTTCAGGGATGCAGATGGCAATACAAACGGTTCTGGCAATTTATGGAAAATGTCAGGGAACTGCACTTTTCCTCTTTTTGTGAAACATAATGACAAAGGACAGCTATATGCATGGACGGCCACTTTGAATTGCTCCTATGCCCTACTTGAGAATAAAGGCCTAGCTTCAAAAATCAATCAGGAAAAAATGCTTAATTGCAGTTTTAACATCTCACATTTGCGCCCTTTGTCACATAAATGGTCGCTCATCAGCTCTTTGGGTGGAGGAATTTATTCTGCTCCTAATGAAATTACTTTGAATAGCGTGCTGGCAAACGGAGCTGTATTATTCATCTACAAGTTGCGCAAGAATATGGAGATAGGAATCGGAGCCGGACTGACAAACTCTTATGGAATTCCAATGGTGATGCCAATGATCTGTTTCAATTGGATAAGTTCGGGAAAAGTTGAAATAAAGGTTGATATGTCCAATGCCATGAAAGCAAGCGTGGCTACGAGGATAGGCAAAAAGATAAAACTGGAACTGACAGCTATTGAAATGAATGGAATGGCATCGGTTGTACAAGTAAATGGTAAATCAAAGATATATTCTTCGGCCATGCTTGGGTCTTATTTGTGTCCGGAGTATCATATAAATGAGAAAACCGCTTTATATATATGTGCAGGTGGCAATTGGTTACGTGAAATTAAATTAACGGACAGAAGTTTCAGAGGTTTTCTAGACAGTTTTAAAGAAAACAATAAAAACGAGTGGCGTTTTAATCCGTCTGGTTATTTGGCGGCAGGATTGAAATATGGATTTTGATAATGAAATCATTATTCTTAACTTTGTAGCATGAAATAAAAATCGAATCTGTTTATGATACAGTACTTGTTAGTGGAAGATGAATATTTTGCGGCTGAGGAGATAAAACGTATGATACAAAAGCTCCGGCCCAACTATCAAATGGCAGGACAGACCGGCAGCGTAGATGAAACTGTTTCTTTTCTGCGGCATACTCCGGTAGAGCTGATTATATTGGATATCCGTTTATCCGATGGAACCAGTTTCGAAATCTTCGAACAAATTCCGGTAGATGCTCCAATTATATTTACTACTGCTTATGACGAGTATGCTTTGCAGGCTTTTCAAGTCCATAGTATCCATTATCTTCTCAAACCGGTAGAAGAAACGGAACTGGAAACAGCCTTGTACCGGTTTGAACAAAACAATCGTCTGCTTCCCGCTTCGACGCAATACAAGAAACTAGAGGAACAGCTTTGGAAAAGTAACAAGAAAAATCGTTTTCTGGTTCAAACCGGAGATACTTATCAATATGTGGAAACAGGAAAGATTGCCTTTTTTTATAGTGAGGAAAAATGTGTATTCCTACATACGTTTGCCGACAAGCGTTACATTGTGGATTATCCCTTGGAGCAGTTGGAACAAATGCTGGATGAAAAGATGTTTTTCCGGGTTGCAAGAAATTGCATCACTAATATTAAAGCTATTAATAAGATTTCCAAATATTTTGCAGGTCGGTTTAAATTGGATTTTGAACCGAAATGTCCTCATGAGGTATTGGTCAGTCGCAACAGAGCAACTGATTTTTTGAAATGGGTAGATGATATTCCATATTGACGAAGTTATGGGGAAGAAAAAACATATTTTGTTATTGGCATGCTTTGTGACTGCTTCACTACTAATATGTATGTACACTTTCAATTTACTGACAAGTGACAATCCTTATCTAACAGGAGATTTTTTGTGCCTATTTTTTTTAAATCTTCCGATTTGTATCTTGATAGGGCTTATTGATTATAAAATAATTCAACGGATATACGAAAGTGGGGTTGTCAAAAATCTCTATTTGCGTTTTCTTGTCGATATCCTATTAGCTACATTATTTGTTACGGCAACTTCAATATGTGTGAATTGGATCACTTCCTTATTTGTTCCTTTTGAATATTTCAGATTGAGAACCACTTTGCCTCTGATATTATGGAATAGTTTTATAGTCCTTTTTATTGAGATATTCCGTTATAGTCAGCAGCAGGTAGAAGTGGAGAAACAGTTGGCCATTGCACAAAAAGAGAAAGCCTTGTACCAATTCGAAGCACTTAAGAATCAGATAAATCCGCATTTTTTATTTAACAGTCTAAATGTGTTGGCATCCTTATCTTATCAAGATGCGGAAAAGACCAATTTGTTTGCAAAGAAATTATCCGGTGTATACCGCTATTTGCTAGCTACTCATGAACATTCGGTCGTTACTTTAAAAGAGGAATTGTCTTTTGTCGATTCTTATTTGTTTCTAGAATACATCCGCTTTGGAGAGGCCTTGCATGTTAAAATTCAGAACAGTACTTCTTTCCCGAATAAAAAAGTAATTCCTGCCAGTTTGCAAATGTTGGTGGAGAATGCCTTAAAACATAATATTTGTAGTGTCAGCCAACCTTTATCAGTCTACATTACTGTTTTTGAGGACAAGATTGTGGTCCGCAACAATCTACAATTAAGAAACTCTGTCAATAAAGGAGGCATAGGATTGGAAAATCTAAAGAAACAGTATGCTATTCATGAAAAGCAAATACATGTGGAACAAACGGATACTGATTTTATAGCAATACTTCCTTTTATAATTTGAAGTTAAAAGTGCAGGGATATAAAAAATAATCTCAAATAAGAAATTACTAACAAATAGCTAAAAATGAAAATAATTTACCCTCTATCTTTTGCCTTTTTCTGCCTTTTCATGGGTGGATATTCTTTACAAAAATTCCGAAAGGAATCTTCTTTGGTATTGACAAGCCAAGCACTTCCAACTAAATTGAATATTTTAAAAAACAATATTGAAGCCATTATCAAGAACAAAAAAGCAACCGTGGGTGTGGCAATTATAATCGACGGAAAAGATACGTTAACTTTAAACAATGCCGAAAAATATCCAATGATGAGTGTCTATAAATTTCACCAAGCACTAGCTGTTTGCGATTATCTGAAAAGAAAGAATCTCCCTCTCACCACCCTACTCTATCTAGATAAAAAGTTTTTTATCCCTAATACTTACAGCCCTTTACGTGACAAATATCCATTGGGAAATTTAGAACTGCCTCTGAGCAAGTTATTGACTTATACTCTACAATTAAGTGATAACATAGCTTGTGACATCTTGTTTGATTATATAGGTGGTGTCAATATAGTACACGAATATATCCATTCTTTGGGAATAAAAGAAGTATCTATTGCCACTACTGAAAATGAAATGCATCAAGATTTGAAGAATTGTTATAAGAATTGGAGCACTCCTCTAGCAGCAGTTTGCCTTTTGGAAATATTTGCCACTAATACTTCCTTGCAAAATGAATATACCAGTTTCGTGAAACGTACCATGATAGAATGTCAAACAGGAAAAAATCGGCTAGCTGCTCCATTATCCGAAAACAATGTGATCATTGGCCATAAAACAGGAACTTCTGACCAGAACGCTCATGGTGAATACATAGGTATCAATGATATTGGTTTCGTCATTTTGCCCAATGGCATGCGGTACACTATTGCGGTATTCATTAAAGATTCTCAAGAGAAAATGAATACAAATGCCCAAATTATAGCTGATATATCGGCAGTCGTTTATCAATTTGTTTGCCACCAAGTAACCACATCGAAAAGCAACGAAAGAATATGAGTATCTCAATTACCCAAATACTTGACAACAAGAAGCGTTTTTTAGATTTACTGTTGCTTGGAGATGAACAAGAAAGCATGATAGACCGCTATTTAGAACGGGGTGAATTATTTGTACTCGAAGAGGATGGAATTAAAGCGGTTTGCGTAGTTACCAATGAGAGCCATAAAGTATGCGAGTTGAAGAACATAGCGGTTGCTCCTCATGCCCAACGACAAGGATATGGCAGAAAATTAGTTCATTATTTGATAAACCATTATTCTGGCCAGTACACTCAAATGACAGTGGGAACCGGAGACATTCCTAGTACCATTGCATTTTATGAGAGTTGTGGTTTTGAATATTCACATCACATAAAGGGCTTTTTTACTCAAAATTATGACCATCCTGTCATTGACAAAGGAATTTTGTTAAAGGATATGATTTATTTAAAACGTAAAATATAAATCCAGAGTCGTTGAGAGAGAAATTTAAGAACAAAATGAGTCAGATCCAAGGCTAAAATTTCAACACAAATAAAAAAGTTCCCAACAAAAGAATAAAGTTTGGGAACTTTTTTATAGCTCTTGCTTATTTCAATTAAAAAATGTGGAGGTATACAATGCAAAATATTTCCAAAGCGGGGCTGCCATTAGTGCCTGTTTTACTTCATCATTCACTAATAATACCTTTACTTCTTCCAGGCTGAGCAAGTGTACGCTTAAATCTTCCGTGTCTTCCAAATGCTGAGTGGATATCGGTTTCACATTCGTAGCTAGATAGCAATGAGTCATATTGGTCATAGTACTAGCATTGCCGGAAATGGTCATCAATTTCCTCCAGTTGCCACTACCATACCCCGTTTCTTCGTATAATTCACGTTGAGCGGAAACAAGCGGTTCTTCTCCTGCTTCACATACTCCGGCACATAATTCATATCGGGTTTGCCGAATTCCATGACGGTATTGGCGCACCATTACAAATTGGCCTTCACAAGTAATAGCAATGACATTAACCCAATCCGGATATTCCAAAATATAATATTCAGGAATTTCCACTCCTGTAGGAAGTCTTACGTGATCCTGACGCGCTGTGAGCCAAGGACGCTTTATAAGGTATTCACTTTTGATAACTTCCCACTTTTTATTATCTTTTTCCATAAAGAGTTTTTTGTTTGAATGAAACACAAAATATTATTTTTGAAGATTGGGACAACGATGAAATAGAAATTTTATCTTCTCATTTCATTCCTCTTCCTCATCATCTGTAAGTTCGGGCAAACTCAACATTCGTTGGCTATCTTCTGCCGGGAGGGCTTCTACTTGGCGTAGCTTACGCTCTATGGCACGAGTGCGTTTCCCCATTACTTCCTCTAACTGGTCTCCTGCATTTTGGAGATTCTTCTGTACCTTTTCCAATAATCCGCCAAACTTTCCAAATTCAGTCTTTACTGCCCCTAATACACTCCATACTTCGCTTGTTCGCTTTTGAATGGCTAGCGTACGGAATCCCATTTGCAAACTGTTCAAGATAGCTCCCAGTGTGGTAGGGCCGGTAACCACTATCTTCCAGTCTTTCTGTAACATTTCTACCAATGCAGTCCGACGGATTACTTCTGCATAGATATTTTCGAATGGCAGAAACATAATAGCAAAATCTGTTGTAAAAGGCGGGTCTACATATTTATCGTGAATATCCTTTGCCATTTTTTTGATTGTGATTTCCAGTTGGCGGGATGAAGTTTCAATCAATGAGGCATCTCCGGTTTCGTATGCATCTTGATATTTCTCATATACATCTTTGGGAAATTTGGCATCCACAGGTAAATATACAGTATCATTACTATTTTCTTTTCCTGGAAGTTTAATGGCAAATTCCACGAATTCTGTTGCATTTTTCTTGGTTTTGACATTCGCCTCATATTGTTCCGGACTTAGCATTTGGTCCAATAAAGCACCTAATTGTACTTCTCCGAATGTACCCCGCGTCTTCACATTGCTTAAAACTTTTTTCAATCCTCCTACATCCTGTGCCAGACTCTTCATCTCTCCCAACCCTTTTTGTACATTCTCCAGCTGCGAACGTACTATCTCAAAGGATTGTCCTATACGTTCATTCAATGTTTTCTGCAATTTTTCTTCTACCATTTGCCGCATGTCATCCAATCGTTTTTCCGTACTCTTCACCAAGGCTTCCTGTTGCTTGCCCATTGCTTCAAATTTTTCCCGCTGCATTTCATTACCGGTCAGCAGGTTTTTATGCAAAGTATCCTGCATATTACGGATAGAATAATTCAAGGTTTGATTCAGTTCGTTACGTAGTTCGCAAATATTTCTTCCCAGTTCGTCCCGGTTTTCTTTCATTTCTTCGCGTAGCAAGCCTTCCAAACGTTCGGTTTGCATACGATTGTTTTTAGCAAGTGTGATTACAATATTAATTATCAGCAGGATAATAATTACGGTTAATAAAATTTCTGTCATGATTCTTGTTTATTTTGAGCAAATGTAGCAAAAAGCCATGAATTTAATTGTTATATTTGCAACGAATTTGGCAAAAGCACTCCATTAAATAGTATATGAAGTATAAATTATTAGTTTTAGACCTAGACGGAACGTTGACCAATAATAAGAAAGAGGTAACGGAACACACACGTCGTACACTTATCGAAGCGCAAGAGCGCGGAGTAAAAATTGTTTTGGCATCGGGACGTCCCACATACGGTGTGGCTCCACTGGCCGAGATCTTAGAACTGAAGAGATACGAAGGTTACATACTTTCGTATAACGGAGGTGAGATCATAGACTGGAAAACCGGTGAGATGATGTACGAGAATGTGCTTGATCCGGACGTATTGCCTTACCTGTATAAATGTGCCACCGACCACCATTTTGCCATCGTCACTTACGATGGGAAATATGTATTGACTGAATATCCGGAGGACGAATATGTGTTGAAAGAAGCCATTCTGAATGTGATGACTCCCAAGAAAGTGGACAATTTTTTGGAAGCAATAAAATTCCCTATTGCCAAATGCCTGATCGTAGGTGAACCTACGCGGCTTGCAGTGCTTGAAAAAGAAATGTACGAACATTTGAAAGACCGTATGGGGGTATTCCGTTCCGAACCTTATTTTTTGGAATTGGTGCCTAAAGGCATTGACAAAGCGCAATCACTGGCCGTATTGCTAAAAGAAATCGGTATGACAAAAGAAGAAATGATTGCCGTTGGTGATGGTTTTAACGACCTTTCCATGATACAATATGCCGGATTGGGGGTAGCAATGGCGAATGCTCAAGAAATAGTCCGCCAAAATGCCGACTACATCACCCTTTCTAATGAAGAAGATGGTGTAGCTGCAGTAGTAAAGAAGTTTATTCTTTAGGTTTTTAGCTTCCAAAGTTGAAATAAGTTACTAGAAAAACATCAAGATAAAAAGAGAAATATAGTGGATAATCCTATGACTCAATTTATCTCACACTGGAATCGTTTCTATTCTTCTAACTAAATTTTTAAATTCAAAGTTTACTTAATCAGGGACACTCAGTAGATAGCATTAAATTAGCCAACTAGTTCATATTTAAAACATTGCGAATTAGTTGGCTTTTTTGTATTTTCAGTCTTTCTCCAGCAGGATTGGTCTTATGGCACCGAAAGCCTACACCGGATTCTCTGATAGGCAGTTTTGACGGAACATCTGAACGGTAACATACACTATCCGACCCTCTGCGGAAGCATGATAGATCTGCCTAGCCCTATAACAAACTACAAAAAAGGCCATCTCAAATTCATTTTGAGACAGCCTCTTTTTTATTTCAAAGTGTTTTCATTTAATATCCCAATTCTTTTTCCAAAGAATCATATTCAGCTCTATTTAACTTCCAATAGATATTCAGCAAATAATTCCCCCACAAAGCTTTATTGTCTGGTTTTAATTCTTTTGCCTTCTCGTAATATGGTTTAGATTTTTCATACAACTCTTTAATCTTACTTTCGTTTTCATTATATTTAGGATCGTCAATAGCTAATTTTGCATTTTCCTCAACAATAATCTGAGCCGGGAAAAAATAACAGTCACCAATCTTTGAATATGCTTCAGCAACTAAATCTCCGTTGTTTGAAATAATTTTATTAAATGTAGCAATTGCATCATCATACTGCTTTTTCTCATATAATAAGATACCTTTTACATAAAGATAGTACGGAGTTTCACTTGTAGCAAGTAATTTATTGATTTGAGCCAAACCCTCATCAACCATACCTTTTTGAATGTAATAATCCATAATATTACCTACAAAATATTCTTGCTTAGGGAACAATTCAGTGCCTTCTTTGATTACTTCAAGCCATTTTGCTGAGTCACCACCTTCTTTCTGACCATATGTTTCAGCCAAGCACATTAACGCTCTATAACCTTCCTCTTTATGATTCTTGCCAATGTTACCATATTTGATGACAGCTTGGTTATCTTTCAGCATATTAGCAGCTAAAGTTGCATAGCAAGCGTATAATGCATTTAATGTATCAGCCTTCAAGGCAGCGTCATCAGCAAACATAGGTTCGTTTACTACATCAACAAACAATCCAAAATACTTTAAAGCGTCAGCATAATCTCCTTTATTGTAAGCATCGCCACCACCATTAACCAAATTCAAACGTAAAGCCTTCAAAGCATCTGCATTCTTCTTTCTGAATTTTACTTTCTTCAATTCACCACTTTGAACTTTAGCTTGCTCTATTTCATCGCATTTCAAGTAGAAATCATACATCTTAGCTAAGCTGTTATAAAGCTTAGTCGTATCAGCTTGACCTCCAGGTAAATAAAGCTTCATGTTTTCTTCATCATAAATTGCTTTCTGAAAATCTCCGGCTAATTTCCATGTTTCCGGGTCATTAGCAGTCTCAGGATTAGTTAAAGCCGGTTCGATAACTTTTGCAGCTTCTTCTGGCTTGTTTTTCAAGGATTTAGCCTCCTTAACAACACTTACTTGTGCAGATACAAAGCAAGCTGTTAACAATAAAGCCACTGTAAATAATACTTTTCTCATGATTTTGTGGATTTAATAATACAATTTATTTTATTCTTCACTATTTACTTCGGTAGTCAAATCTGAATTAGTGACATTACCACCCTCTCCTTCAGTTATATTCTCAGGATCCGCATTTAAATTTTCATCCGTAACCTCTTCTTCTTCGGATGTCACCTTGCATACAGAACCAATTTGGTCATTACGTTTCTCCAGATTTATCAATCGTACACCTTGAGTTGCACGTCCCATAATGCGAACTTCAGCAACTTTCAAACGAATTGTAATGCCAGATTTATTAATAATCATCAAGTCATTCTCATCTGTAACAGACTTGATGGCCACTAACTTACCTGTTTTATCTGTAATATTCAATGTTTTTACACCCTTACCGCCACGATTAGTCTTACGATAATCTTCGATATCAGAACGTTTGCCATACCCTTGTTCTGAAACCACCATAATCGACTCAGTTTCAGGGTCTTTTATACAAATCATACCGATTACTTCATCACCGCCATCTTCATCTAAAGTCATACCACGTACTCCCGTAGCTGTACGTCCCATAACACGAACTGTACTTTCATGGAAACGAATTGCACGACCATTACGGTTAGCAATAATAATTTCATTATCACCATTAGTCATGCGAACTTCAATCACTTTATCATCCTCACGAATAGTTATCGCATTAACACCATTCTGGCGAGGACGTGAGTATTGTTCCAGCAAAGTTTTTTTAATGACACCATTCTTTGTACAGAACAATACATAATGACTATTAATAAACTCTGTATCATTAAGGTTTTTCACACGTAAATACGCTGTAACAACATCATCGGAATCAATATTCAGCAAATTCTGAATAGCACGTCCTTTGGCATTTTTAGTTCCTTCAGGAATTTCGTAAACTTTCAACCAATAGCACTTACCTTTCTGAGTAAAGAACATCATAGTATTGTGCATTGTAGCCGGATAAATATGCTCTACAAAGTCTTCATCACGGGTTTCACTTCCCTTTGATCCTACTCCACCTCTGTTTTGGGCACGAAATTCTGAAAGAGGAGTACGTTTGATGTATCCCATGTGAGAGATAGTAATAACCATCTGATCGTCAGCATAAAAATCTTCCGGATTAAATTCTTCTGAAGAATAAACTATTTCAGAACGACGGGCATCTCCGTATTTATCTTTTACCTCTATCAATTCATCTTTGATTACTTTTTTACAAAGTTCGTCATTCGAAAGAATTTCTTCATAATAAGCAATCTGTTTCATGACTTCTTCATACTCTGCATGAAGCTGGTCCTGCATCAGACCTGTCAATTGGCGCAAACGCATTTCTACAATAGCACGTGCCTGAATTTCACTCAGATTAAAACGTTCTATTAAACCTGCTATGGCATCATTAGGAGTCTTTGCAGCACGAATAATACGGATAACTTCATCAATATTATCAGAAGCTATAATCAATCCTTCAAGAATATGAGCACGTTCTTGTGCTTTCCGTAAATCATATTGAGTACGGCGGATTACCACATCATGGCGATGTTCAACGAAATATCTGATTAAATCTTTCAGATTGAGCATCTTGGGACGTCCATGAACCAAAGCGATATTATTTACGCCAAACGAGGTTTGCAAAGCTGTCATTTTGAATAGTTTATTCAGTACGACACTAGCATTTGCATCACGTTTAACATCAATAACGATGCGCATACCTTCGCGGTCGGATTCATCGTTTACATACGAAATACCATCAATCTTCTTATCATTAACTAATGATGCGATATTTTCAATCAATTCCTTCTTATTTACATTATAAGGAATTTCATTCACTATGATTTTGTCATGTGTAGTATGAGTTTCTATCTCAGCCTTAGCACGCATCACCACTCTGCCACGTCCGGTTTCGTAAGCATCACGCACTCCGCTTATACCATATATATATCCGCCTGTAGGGAAATCGGGAGCTTTTACATATTGCATAAGCCCTTCGATATCAATATCATTATTGTCAATATAGGCAATACATGCATCGATTACTTCAGAAAGATTATGAGTAGGCATATTGGTTGCCATACCTACTGCAATACCGGATGCTCCATTTACCAACAAATTAGGGATTCGTGTCGGCATGACAGTCGGTTCCTGTAATGTATCATCGAAATTATTCTGAAAATCAACAGTTTCCTTATAAAGATCCTGCATCATCTCTTCACCTATTTTCTTTAGCCTTGCTTCCGTATAACGCATGGCAGCAGGGCTGTCACCGTCAACAGAACCAAAGTTACCTTGACCATCTACCAACGGATATCTCATAGCCCAGTCCTGAGCCATTCTGACCAAGGCACCATACACGGAAGAGTCACCGTGCGGGTGATATTTACCCAAAACTTCACCTACAATTCTTGCTGATTTCTTATAAGCCTTATCGGAGGTATTTCCCAGTTCGATCATACCATATAAGATACGTCTATGAACCGGTTTAAAGCCATCGCGAACATCCGGGAGGGCGCGCGCAACGATTACTGACATTGAGTAATCAATGTACGACGACTTCATTTCCTCTTCAATGTTAATCTTTATAATTCTGTCTTGTTCTAGCATTTAAACAAATATTAATTATACATCTTTTTGGTTTACCAAAAACCACGCTAAAGTACTACTTTTATACGACATACGAAACAAAACCCATAAAAAAGTTAAGCCCATTAAATGTTTTTACTTAGAGCCTGTTTAAATTTTGTTCAATAATAATCTTATAGCAGCCAATTTTATCATTTCCTCTGCCGAATCGGATGTCGATTCATCGTTTCGGCAGCACTTTCTATGAGCATCCATCCATGAAAATGGCATACGTATCCGGAGAATCCTGTGCATACCGGATGAACTTGCCCCAAACTGCCTTTCCCAGGGTTTCGCAAAACCCTGGGAAAGGGAGAAAGCATCCCTGTGCCTTAATTTAACAATATACAGTGATTGCCACTCTCACTTTTTAGCTTTTCAAATCATGGCACACATTTTGTTAGATAATATAAGCAAGAAAACAATGGTATGCATTATTATTATATGTATCTTTGCACAATAGGAAGTAAATACTATTTTAGGAGGACGATAAATATATGAACAATCAATTTACACAAAGAGTGTCCGATATCATCACATATAGCAAGGAAGAGGCTAACAGGCTACGGAATTGCTATATTGGTCCCGAACACTTGTTGTTGGGGCTGATACGTGAAGGTGAAGGAAAAGCTATCAAGATTTTATTTAACTTGCAAATTAATTTACAGGACATAAAAAATCAGCTGGAAAACATTTTGAAAGAAGATATGGAAGGTGACGTTGCCTATGACGAGGATATTAACTTTAACAACCAAGCATCCAAGGTGTTAAAGTTATGTATCTTAGAGGCAAAGTTGTTGAGAAACATTGCAGCTGACTCTGAACATATTTTATTAGCAATTATGAAAGTCAAGGATAATGCCGCTTTCGAAATATTGGAAAGTAATGGCGTAACATACGAAAAAATAAAACTCACTTTACAACCGGATACCCATGCAGGTCTAGGATTCAGTGAAGACGAAGATGAGGATGAAGACGAAGATATACGTCAGGACCCAAGTAGTAATAAATCAAGTATGGCACAGCAGCAGACACGCCTGGCACAAAAAAAAACGTCCAATGACACTCCTGTACTTGACAATTTTGGCACAGATATGACAAGAGCTGCCGAAGAAGGGAGGCTGGATCCTGTAGTTGGCAGGGGGAAGGAAATAGAGCGACTGGCACAAATCTTGAGCCGACGCAAGAAGAACAACCCTATTTTGATTGGCGAACCGGGAGTCGGCAAATCTGCTATTGTCGAGGGGCTTGCATTGCGGATTGTAGAAAAGAAAGTATCACGCATCTTATTTGACAAACGCGTAATAGCCCTTGATATGACCGCCGTTGTCGCGGGCACTAAATATCGTGGGCAATTCGAGGAACGTATTCGTTCCATCTTGAATGAGTTGAAGAAGAATCCTAACGTCATTCTTTTTATCGATGAAATCCATACTATTGTGGGAGCAGGTTCTGCGGCAGGCTCAATGGATGCTGCCAATATGTTGAAACCTGCATTAGCTAGAGGCGAGATCCAATGTATCGGAGCGACGACGTTGAACGAATACCGCCAAAACATAGAAAAAGACGGTGCGTTGGAACGTCGGTTCCAAAAGGTTATTGTAGAGCCGACAACTGTAGAAGAAACACTTCAGATATTGAAAAATATCAAGGATAAATACGAGGATCATCATAATGTGAACTATACAGATGCGGCCCTTGAAGCCTGTGTGAGACTAACAGACCGGTACATCACAGACCGTAACTTCCCCGACAAAGCGATAGATGCTTTGGACGAAGCTGGTTCGCGCGTACATCTTACTAATATCACTGTTCCCAAAGAAATTGAAGAACAAGAGAAGCTGATTGATGAAATGAAATCTCTTAAAAATGAAGCTGTCAGGTTACAAAATTTTGAGCTTGCCGCCAGTTTTCGCGACAAAGAGAAAGAATATGCGAGCCAGCTTGATATCTTGAAAGAAGAATGGGAAAAAAGCCTGAAGGAAAACCGGGAAACGGTAAATGATGAACAAATAGCCGAAGTCGTTTCCATGATGTCAGGCGTGCCTATACAAAGAATGGCACAAGCTGAAGGAATGAAATTATTAGAAATGAAAGACGACCTGCTTTCTAAAGTTATCGGTCAAGACAAAGCAATCGCCACACTGGTAAAAGCTATTCAAAGAAGCCGTATAGGACTGAAAGATCCTAATAAGCCGATTGGCACATTCATGTTTTTAGGCCCGACGGGAGTCGGAAAGACCCATCTTGCCAAGGAATTAGCGAAACTAATGTTCGGCTCGGCAGATGCACTTATCCGCATTGACATGAGTGAGTATATGGAAAAATTCACCGTATCCCGCCTGGTAGGAGCACCTCCCGGGTATGTAGGTTATGAAGAAGGCGGACAGCTGACGGAGAAAGTAAGACGAAAGCCCTACTCCATCGTATTATTGGATGAAATTGAAAAAGCACATCCCGATGTGTTCAACATATTGTTGCAAGTGATGGATGAAGGACGGTTGACTGACAGTTATGGCAGAACTGTAGACTTTAAAAATACCATAGTCATCATGACGTCCAATATTGGAACGCGCCAACTGAAAGAATTCGGAAAAGGAATCGGATTTGCCGCACAAGTCCGTACAGATGACAAAGAATACTCGCGCAACGTGATTACAAAAGCCCTGAACAAGTCATTTGCGCCCGAATTCATCAATCGTCTGGACGAAATAATAACTTTCGACCAACTCGGCCTGGATGCACTGACCCAGATTATCAATATTGAACTTAAGGGTCTTTACAGTCGTGTGGAAAATATTGGATACAAGCTTGTTATCGACGAAGACGCCAAAAAGTTTGTAGCCACCAAAGGTTATGATGTACAGTTTGGAGCACGCCCATTGAAACGTGCCATCCAAAACAATTTGGAGGACGGAATCTCCGAGTTGATACTTGGATCGGAAATGACGGTTGGTGATACAATCAAAGTAAGCTATGACAAAGAAAAAGACACCCTTGTCATGACTATGGAAAAGTAAAGAGTCCAACGCTCTTCAAAAAAGAACAGACAAAATGTCAGATACCACCATATCTGGCATTTTTTTTGCCCGTTACCTAATAAAAAAGCGATTTAAACGTATATACATAATAATTTTAAACTATAAATAGTATGCAAAAAGGAAATATTGGGGTAACCACTGAGAACATTTTCCCCATCATCAAAAAGTTCTTATACAGTGATCATGAAATATTCCTCCGTGAATTAGTTTCTAATGCAGTAGATGCCACACAGAAACTGAAAACCCTTGCATCTAAAGGTGAATTCAAAGGAGAAATGGGCGATCTTACCATTAAAGTAAGCTTAGGAAAAGACACCATCACCATCTCCGACCGAGGTATCGGACTTACAGCCGAAGAGATCGACAAATATATCAATCAGATCGCTTTTTCAGGCGCCAACGACTTCCTTGAAAAATATAAAGACGATGCCAATGCCATCATCGGGCACTTCGGACTGGGATTCTATTCCGCCTTCATGGTAGCCAAAAAAGTGGAAATCATCACAAAATCCCACCAAGAAGGAGCACAAGCTGTGAAATGGACTTGCGACGGCAGTCCTGAGTTCACGATCGAAAACGTTGAAAAAGAAGACCGCGGATCGGATATCATCCTTTATATAGATGATGACTGCAAGGAATTTCTGGAAGAAGCACGCATCTCTTCATTGTTGACTAAATACTGCCGTTTCCTTCCTGTCTCCGTAGCATTCGGCAAAAAGAAAGAATGGAAAGATGGAAAGCAGGTTGAAACCAATGAAGACAATGTGATCAACGAAACCTATCCCTTGTGGACACGCAAACCAGTAGATCTGAAAGACGAAGATTATAAGAAATTCTATCGGGAATTATATCCCATGGCAGACGAACCTTTGTTCTGGATCCATCTGAATGTGGATTATCCGTTCAATCTGACAGGTATTCTGTACTTCCCGAAAGTGAAGAGCAACATTGAGTTGCAGAAAAACAAAATCCAACTTTACTGCAACCAGGTCTATGTCACCGACTCGGTAGAAGGTATCGTTCCAGACTTCCTGACCCTGTTGCATGGAGTGATTGACTCACCAGACATTCCCTTGAATGTATCCCGTTCTTACTTGCAGAGCGATTCTAATGTGAAGAAAATCTCCACTTATATTTCCAAGAAAGTATCAGACCGCCTGCAAGCCATCTTTAAGAATGACCGCAAGGAATTCGAGGAAAAATGGGATGATTTGAAGGTTTTCATCAACTATGGCATGTTGACTCAGGAAGATTTCTACGAAAAGGCTAATAAATTTGCTCTGCTGAAAGACACAGATGACAAATATTATACTTACGAAGAATATCAGAGCTTGATCAAAGATAATCAAACAGACAAGGACGGCAACTTGATTTACCTGTATGCTACCCATGCAGACGAACAGTACAGCTACATTGATGCGGCAAAGAACAAAGGCTACAGCGTTTTATTGATGGACGGCCAGCTGGACGTAGCTATGGTAAGTATGCTTGAACAAAAATTTGAAAAGAGCCGCTTCACCCGTGTGGACAGTGACGTAATTGACCGCCTGATTGCTAAAGAAGAGCATAAGGATGCCAATCTGGAAGCCGGCCAGCGTGATATTCTGTCTTCCGTATTCCGCAGCCAGCTGCCACAAATGAAAAAAGTGGAATTCAATGTAGAAGCACAGTCTTTAGGCGAAACAGGAGCTCCTATCATGATCACCCAAAGTGAATATATGCGCCGTATGAAAGAAATGGCCAATATCCAGGCAGGTATGAGCTTTTATGGAGAAATGCCGGATATGTTCAACTTGGTTCTGAATGTGGACCATAAACTGGTAAAACAAGTTTTGAATGACGCAGACAACTCTTGCAAAGCTGCTCTTGAACCTATCGAAGCCGAAATGACCAGCCTGAACAAGCGTCACGATGAACTTCATAAAGCCCAGGAAGGTAAAAAA
>BLLV01000156.1 GCA_011959205.1 Bacteroidaceae bacterium | reverse complement strand
CAAACTGACAGTGTAAATTTAACATACCCACAGGTTTTTCGGACTGACCCGATAAGAGGTTCTTCCTGTATAGATTAGCAAAGGTGTATGCATAAAGGAGAAGTTGCAAAGGGTAATCCCCCAAGAATTACAACTGAGCCTTTTTTACTATGTATTAGAAAAAAAAGAAAAAGGAATGTCCTTTTCAGGCATCCTCTTTCTTGTGATCGCGACAGGATTCAAACCTGTAACCGGCTGATCCGTAGTCAGCTACTCTATTCAGTTGAGCTACGCGGCCATTGTTTGTTGTTCTTTCGTTTTAACGGGTGCAAAGATACGGACTTTTTTTGAAAATGCAAGCGTTTTACTAAAACTTTTTTCTAAAAATTATTCGATGAAACAGAAATTAAACAGCTTTCAGCCCAGTGTTATACCTACAATTCAATCTTTAGACATTGAGTTATAGTGATTTACGTAAGTGCTGATAGAACCGGATGATAATTAAAAGATTAATGAGATTTCTCCAAGATATTTGAATTATGTGATAGCTTTTCCATGATATGCTTGTCCAATATTCATCTTTCTTGATAGGAAAGCGCAATTGAAAAGATTCACTTAGTTGGTAGATGGGCATGATATTGGTTCCTGTATATTGATTGGTGCGGAAAGCTTCATTGCAGGTTATTTTGCTATGGGCTGTCGGAGTGAATTCTCCTGCCTGCATTAATTCCGGGAAGAGTAATAAGTCTTCAGATATGCTCTCAAGGTAAACTTAGGGCTCATCTTATGGTATGTTTCGTTCTGATATAAGACTTGAAGTCAGGATTCTACCTTTTTATAAGGTTTCGGTGCGTCCTGTAATGTAATCTATGAGGTAAAAAACGCCGGAAATGAACTTTCCGACGCTTTTGATAGCAAAATGTGATAGATTTGTTAAATCAGTTCGATGCTGCGTTTTACAAAATTGGTCAATGCTTCACCTTTCAGCATATTGTTTTGTAACAGAGCGAGGTCAATCAATTGGCGGATTACTTTGTTGCCACCTGCGTATTCACCTAATACTGCTTCTTTCTTGGTCTTTTCATCGGCCAGTTTATTTTCGACATCACTTAATTCATCTTTTTCCGTTTGAGGTATTTCATCGGCTTTTTTACCTTCCTGGGCTTTATGAAGTTCATCGTGACGCTTGTTCAGGCTGGTC
>BLLV01000155.1 GCA_011959205.1 Bacteroidaceae bacterium | reverse complement strand
AAGGTTATCGTGCCGACAGGTTTGTCTGTCATTATGGGAAAATGCGGATTGAAACCGGAAAAACCGTCTCAATCCGCATAGCTCGTCAATGGATTTTGTGCTATCCTGTTATGTCAAAAGGTCAAAATCGTGCCATCATAACACGATGCTTAAACAGTTTGTTTTTGTCGCTCGGTCGTCGCTGGCTTATCCAGATATGATGTGCGCCATATCCGAACGTGAAATATTCCTCAAGCTGTGTTTCCTCCTTCAAATGTTCCATTCCCGCACGGAGTTCAGCTTCATTGCCCGAAAAAAGAATCGTGTTCATGATTCTGAAATAAATCTCCGTCGCTTCATCGCAATAGGGACAAAAGCTGTGTTCGATTATTACTTCCATATTCTTGTTTTAATTGCTTACTTCGACAATGACCTCAATTCTACCGTACAGCACAGAGCGTAGTGCCGTTTTGTCAATGGCGTAATACTCGCAAATTTGCCCGTACTGTTTGACAAAGTACCGTTTGAGAATATCCGAGAAGTCAAAATGATACCCGTTCAATGCAATGCCCCGGCTGAAATAGATGCTTTCCCGCACTTTACGGGTAATCCAGTTTTTCTCCTCACGGTTCAATTTATCGCCGCTATTCAGACGTTCCCGCAGCTTGTAAACACGACTTTCCCGTAATGTAGTCAGTTCGGGGACGTCCCATTTGACGAATTTTGTTGCTATCTGTGCCATAGGTCTGTTGGTGCTAATCATAAATAATCACTTCATCACGATATTCTGAAATTTCCTTACCGCTTTCAAGGCGGACAACTATAGTGTTGCCATAGTCGCCCACGATTGTACCCTCCGTGTAGCCTTTGTACGGGTTAAGCAGTGTGCAATGCAATCCGATGATGTCGGACGGTTCTTCATATTCATACATAGAGCAATGTTTTTGCGGTTATAATTTGATTTCCCATTTTCCTTGAGAGAACTTCCTGAAGCTCACGTATTCATCTTCAAGTTCGTGAGTTAGTATGCGCATATAGATTTCGTTTTTAGCTTCCAACGAATCCACCAGCTTGTTGATTTCTTTTTCCGGGTATTCCCAGCGAGAAGAAAATTCCGCATCTATAACATCGGCATACCGGTTGATATAGCCGTCAAAATTATCGTCCAAGAAAGCCTCTATCTTGTCGAGATCTTGTTTGTTCGCAGTGGTAGCGTGGAAAATGTTTGTTGCAATGTTCGCCATAATCTCAAATTTTAAGTTTTTTCTTTTTTCCCTCTTGTAGCTTGTCGGCTACTTTCGGGCTTGATTCAATTATGTCGCCTCAA
>BLLV01000154.1 GCA_011959205.1 Bacteroidaceae bacterium | reverse complement strand
TGGCGGTGAACTTCGACAGCGAACGGCATACATTGGAGGACTGGTGTATAAACAAAGGGGAGAAATGAGCATAGACGAAATTAAAGCCCCCAAAGAGGCTTAGATTACATTACCCTTTTGACACATTCCTCCTACTGTAAATAAAAATCGCCAGCCAATCAACTATAATACTTCCTGAAGCCGGGCTAATTTCATACTGTTGGAACCTTTGATCAGCATATAATATCCTTTCGGCTTATCCTTCTCCAACGCCTCTTGCAATGCAACCCCATCTTTATAATGTTCAAAAGAAGGGGTTACCTTGCCAAACTCCTCCCCCACCAGAAGCACTCGCTCAAAATCACATTCACCCAGATAATCCGCAATCTTCTGATGTTCCTCATGACTGATTTCTCCCAGCTCTTTCATATCACCCAGAATAACCATCTTATGAGCGACATCCATCAACCGGAAATTCTCCAAAGCCGCCATCATACTGGTAGGGTTCGCATTGTATGCATCAACTATCAATTTATTGTCCGTGGTTTCCGTCAATTGCGAGCGGTTGTTATGGGGAACATACGCCTCCAATGCCTCACAAATCTGTCGGGACGGAACACTGAAGAACCGGCCCACCGTAATAGCGGCCAATGCGTTCTTCATGTTATAACTGCCGATGAGGTGGGTATGTACTTCGAATTTCTGTCCCTCGTGTTCCCATTCAAACGAGAGGAACGGAGCACAGGAGCCAAGCTTGCCGCTGATGTAAAGCCCATCCCCTCCTTCCATGCCATAACAAATGCGGGTAAGGCCCTGAGAAATAGCAGTGAGATGTTCATTATCCTTGTCGATAAAAATAATATGTTTGCCATTGTAACGCAAATGGTCATACAACTCGCCTTTGGTCTTGATGACCCCTTCGAAAGATCCGAAACCTTCCAGATGTGCCTTACCCACATTCGTAATCATACCGTAATCCGGTTCCACGATGCGGGTCAGTGCCTTGATTTCACCCGGATGGTTCGCTCCCATCTCGATAACAGCCAGTTCATGCTCGGGAGTCAGCCTCAGCAAAGTCAGAGGAACACCGATATGGTTGTTCAAATTCCCCTGTGTATAAAGCACCTCAAACCTTTTTTGCAACACAGAAGCTATCAGTTCCTTGGTAGTGGTCTTTCCGTTCGTGCCCGTGATACCGATGATACGGGTTCCCAGCTTATGCCGGTGATAGTTAGCCAATTCCTGCAACGCTTTCAGGCAATCGTCCACCAACAGAATACGAGGATTACCATCGGCCGCATATTCTTTCTCGTCCACCACAGCATACTGGCAACCTTTTTCCAATGCTTGAAGCGCGAATGCATTTCCATTGAATGTCTCCCCTTTCAGGGCTATGAACATAGAGCCCTCGGGGCAGTTGCGGCTGTCGGTAGTCACCTTGCCGCATTTCGTAAAACACTTATATAAAGCTGAAATATCCATCTCTCACTTTGCTTTTAAATTAAGTTGCAACAAAGATAACTGAAAAATAGTTCATGAAATAACAAAAACTCAAGAATTGTGCGTACTTTTGTACGACCTAAATGACGAGCCGTAAACAATGGAAACTAAAACCGCCAAATACATCAATGTCAACGGGCAACTGATGGACCTCTCCCGTCCGCAAGTAATGGGAATCCTGAATGTGACGCCCGATTCTTTCTATGTCGGCAGCCGGCAGCAAACAGAAAAAGATATAATCAGCCGCGCCTCCCAAATACTGGAAGAGGGAGCTTCCATCATTGACATAGGCGCCTACTCCTCACGCCCCAATGCCGAGCACATCAGCCCCGGGGAAGAGATGAGCCGCCTGCGTACCGGACTGGAAATCATCAACCGCCATCATCCCGGCTGCGTGGTGTCCGTCGACACTTTCCGTGCAGATGTAGCCCGGATGTGTGTGGAGGAGTACGGAGTGGCCATCGTCAATGACATTGCCGCCGGCGAAATGGACCCGCAGATGTTCGGCACGATTGCCCGGCTGGGAGTACCTTATATTATCATGCACATGCAAGGCACACCGCAAAACATGCAAATGAATCCGCATTATGACCATCTGTTGAAAGAAGTCTTCTTCTATTTCTCGGAAAAAGTACAGAATTTACGCAATTTAGGAGTAAAAGATATTATTCTGGACCCCGGTTTCGGTTTCGGAAAAACAGTAGAACATAATTATCAGTTGATGAACCACCTGGAAGAGTTCAGCCTGTTCGAACTTCCGTTACTGGTCGGTGTGTCGCGCAAGTCAATGATCTACAAGCTGCTGGACGGCACCCCCGATGACGCCTTGAACGGAACAACGGTACTGGATACCATTTCCCTGCTAAAAGGAGCGGACATCCTCAGAGTACACGATGTAAAGGCGGCTGTGGAAACCGTGAAGATTGTACAGAAGATGAAAGACTCCGCTGCCTTTTAATTCTTAATATTCAATTTTTAAATCTAGAAAGATGTTTATTGATTTTAGTATAAAAGACCTCATCGATATCCTGCTGGTAGCCTATCTGCTTTATCAGACTTACCGTCTGATGAAAGATTCGGGGTCTATCAATATCTTCATCGGTATCCTGGTATTTATAGGTATCTGGCTGATTGTGTCTCAGGTGCTGGAAATGAAACTGCTGGGGTCTATCTTCGATAAACTGGTCAGTGTGGGTGTCCTTGCCCTGATCATTCTTTTTCAGGATGACATACGCCGGTTTCTTGTCACACTGGGGTCGCACAAACAATTGGGACGTTTCTTCCGCTTCCTGACGGGAAACAAACAGGAAAAGACAGAGAAAGCGGATATTATGCCGATTGTACTTGCCTGCATGAGCATGAGCAAAGGGAAAGTGGGTGCGCTGATTGTCATCGAAAAAAGTGTGCCTCTGAATGACATCATCCGTACAGGAGAAAATATCAACGCCAATGTGAACCAACGACTGATAGAAAATATTTTCTTCAAAAACAGTCCATTGCACGATGGAGCCATGATTATCCGCCATAAACGGATAGAAGCGGCGGGCTGTATCCTCCCGGTATCCCACGACTTGAATATCCCTAAAGAATTAGGATTAAGGCATCGGGCTGCCATGGGCGTATCGCAGGAAACAGATGCATTAGCCATTATCGTTTCAGAAGAAACAGGTGGCATATCCGTGGCTTATAAAGGGCAGTTCCATCTCAGGCTGACAGCGGAAGAACTGGAACGTATCCTGACGAAAGAAGACTAAATAGAAGTTCAACCTATGCAGCCATTAATGAAGATCAATTCAGCATCAAACTCATATAAGGATGCTCCGCTTCCAGCAACAACCGGGTAAAACCATCCAACGTATAGGTGTGATATTTCTTTTCCGGTATTCTCTCCCGAAAACAGATGCCATCCCGCACCGTATAATAGCCGTTATTCTCCTGAATCGCTTCATCCCCCTCAATGTGTATATAGAGTTCGGATGCCGGATACTTACGAGCGAAAACCCTCAACAACTCCTCTGCACGGATCACTCTTGCCATCCCCAAAAACAAAGTATCGGCAGACGACGGAATAAAATAATCCATACGCTGCACCTTATATATATGAGCCGCTTCGTACAATAAGGTATCCTGCACCGCATCCGTATCTGCCAGCAATTCCTTTATATGCAATGTATCACCATCCATTACCGTAAATGCCATTCCCACTATTTTATCCGCTTCCCGGGCAACCAGCAACTTGCCATTGCCCAGACTCAAATCGGCCATAACGACTAAAAAATCCTCGTGGGAATGCAGGATGCAACTCTTGCGTCCGCGCATACGGGAATCAAAATAAAGATAATGCTCCGCACCGGGAGACTCGCATACCTCCACCCGGCAACCGGCCGAAAGGTGTAATCCGTTCCTCCGCACCTGTTCCACCGCATACCCGAAAGCAGGAACGTATCCCGACTTGGCATAATAGCCGAACAACCATTCCTCGGCAGGAATCAGCGAGGCCAATAAAATCCCTTCCTCATACATGCGCCGGTGTGTTTCTTTCAGTAGACGCCTCATGGCTCCATGCTTCCTGTAATCCGGATGCGTACAAGCACCCGAGATATACGAAGTGGGAATCACCCCGCCACAGAAAGTCATAGGATAAGGTATCATCTGCAATGCGGAAACAATCTTTCCGTCTTCACGAATCACCCTGTTCACTTCATCCTTATACCTCATTTTGAAATACAAGTCGGTAAACTCATCGCTATCCTTGAAGCAGAGTTTCCATAATGCTTTCACTTCATCCTTTGTGGTCATTTAGCTCTGCTATACATTTCTTGAGTAAAATAACGGGCTGATAAGAAAGTTTTGCTTTGCGCAAACCTTCCAGACCGAGGTCTTCCTCGCGGTTTACATATATATATTTTTCGTCGATATGATTTGCATACTCATAGTTAATCATAGCATACGATCCTTCTATTCCCGTATCCGCCTTTTCCACACAAATATCCCACGTTTCATGGTTGATGGGAGCACCGTATGTAAAAGCCGCAATCTTTCCGTTGACATGAAGCACGCCTCCCGTCAATCCCAACGCCTCCATATTGTTCAACGCGTATGTCATGGACTTACGTTCTGCCCCCAATGCCAATTGTTCCTCGCAGTTATTGGCACGGCACCACTCCTCTTCCAACTTCAGGCATTCGGAAACCAGTTCGGGAGTCAACGGTTTGTATTCATAACCAGGATACTGCTTCTTGAACTTGTTGATATGATTACGTTTGGCTTGAAACTTCTTTCCTTTCAAGGTTGCCAAGTCAGTACGCAGGTAGATGTAATCAAAATAATCCCGGTCTTCCGTAAAAGTAAAACGTCCGGGCATCGTCGCTTCCAGATCCGCTTTCATGCCCACGCATACCCCCAGCATACGCGGTTTCGCCCCTATCTCTTCAGCATCCTTTATCAATGCTTCAAGAACCGGCTTCACATCTCCAGTTCCCACGGGCATCATGTAGGCCGGTTCTTCTCCCGCATAGAAACGCAGCAACAGGTAATTGTCCATCACGGCATATTTAGTCTGGTACAGGAAGAGCCAGCTACACAAGTTGGCAAACGACAAGTCGCAATTACGACGCTGACTGTTCAGGGTAAAGGACTGTATCAAGTCTTTATCCGCTAAAGTTATATCTTTAAATTCTATCATAAATATGGATTGCTTGTTTTCTCACCACAAAGTAACCTGTAATGAATCTTCTATAAACAACAAAGATAACAGCCTTTTTGTTAAACCACACCTAACAATCTAAGGATTGTCGGTGTGAAGACAGCTGTCATGATTCCGTTCAAAGTCAAGCCCAGACTAGCGTATGCTCCATATTTCCCACTGATTTCCATTGCTGTAGAAGTACCGACCGCATGAGTAGCCGTACCCATGGAAAGGCCTTGCGCAATAGGGCTCCCCACACGGCCTACCCGGAGTACCTTGAAACCGAACACCGCCCCGAACAAACCGACTACCACCACAACAGCGGCCGTCAAAGACGGGATTCCTCCGGTGGCTTTCGACACCTCCATAGCAATAGGGGTAGTCACAGATTTAGGAGCCAATGAACAAACAATCTCCGGAGTGGCTCCCAACAACCGGGCAATGACCACCACAGCCACCAATCCCACCAAACAACCTGCCAACTGTGAAATGACAATAGGAAGCAACTGTTTCTTTATCATCTCCAACTGCAAATAAAGCGGTACGCCCAACGCCACCACCGCCGGTTTCAACCAAAATTCAATCAGATGGCCTCCTTCATTATATGTTTCATAACTGATGCCGGTGAACTTTAAAAACAGAATCAACACGGCAATGGTAAGCAGAATCGGGTTTAACACCACCCATCCAGTCTTTTTCTGCAAGACACGTGACAAAAAAAACACCCCGAAGGTAAGTGCCAGCAAAAAGAACTTATTTTCTAAATATTCCATTCGATTTTCTCATTAATTGGTGAACCCATCCTGTTACAACCAGTACCAAAACCGTACTGACCACTGTCGCAATTACTATCGGCCAAAACTGTGCTTCAATGATATCAAAGTAAAGCATCAGCGCCACACCGGGCGGCACAAAGAAAAAGCCCAGATTAGCAACCAGAAAATCGGACAATCCCTGCACCCATTGCAGTTTTATCCAACCCAACTTAAGAAAAAGGGTGAGCGACAGCATTCCTATAATGCTGGACGGCAGCTTGATACCCGTCAAAAAAACAATCAGTTCACCCAAAGCCAAACAGCCAAATAATATGGCACACTGACGAATCATATCTTATTCATTTATTAAAAACTTATTGAAAACTGCGCAAAGTTAAGGAAACATCCCGTTTGGTGTTCAATAACATACACTTTTAGCATACTTTAAACCAAAAATAATATTGATTTTGCAATGTAGATATTGCAAATTTAACTAATTTTGCATCGTGAAAAACAACACTCGTCTTTAGAACGTACATAATTAATATATTATCATGGATTTAATTTCTGAAATCGTTGAGCGCGCGAAAGCAAACAAACAGCGCATTGTTCTTCCGGAAGGAACTGAAGAACGTACTTTAAAAGCTGCCAACCAAATATTGACAGACGGTGTTGCCGACCTTATTTTATTGGGAAACCCCGATGAAATCATGAGCCTGGCCGCCCAATGGGGCTTGGGAAATATCGGTAAAGCCACCATCATCAATCCCGAAGATCACCCCAAAAAAGAAGAATATGCACAATTGTTGTGCGAACTCCGCAAGAAAAAAGGTATGACCATCGAAGAGGCCCGCAAACTGGTTGTCGATCCGCTGTATCTGGGATGTCTCATTATCAAGGCCGGTGATGCTGACGGACAGTTGGCCGGCGCACGCAACACCACAGGTAACGTACTTCGTCCTGCTCTACAGATTATCAAGACTACTCCGGGTATCACTTGCGTATCCGGTGCCATGCTGTTGCTGACTCATGCTCCCGAATACGGAAATAACGGTGTAATTGTAATGGGTGACGTTGCGGTAACTCCGATGCCGGATGCCAACCAATTGGCTCAGATTGCAGTTTGTACCGCTCAGACTGCCAAGGCTGTTGCCGGAATTGATCCTCGCGTAGCTATGTTGAGCTTCTCAACCAAAGGTTCTGCCAAACATGAAGTGGTAGACAAGGTAGTAGAAGCTTTGTCCATCGCTAAGGAAATGGCTCCCGACTTGAAGATCGACGGTGAATTGCAAGCCGATGCGGCCTTGGTTCCGCACATCGGCGCAAGCAAAGCTCCGGGGTCAGAAATTGCAGGTAAGGCAAACGTACTGGTTGTTCCTTGCCTGGAAGTAGGTAATATCTCTTATAAATTAGTAGAACGTCTGGGACATGCTACCGCTATCGGCCCCATCCTGCAAGGTATTGCCCGTCCGGTAAACGACCTGTCACGCGGTTGCTCTATCGACGATGTTTACAAGATGATTGCCATTACTGCCAATCAGGCAATTGCCGCTAAAGAAAACAAATAATCATTCTCCCAAAAACAATAATATCATGAAAATATTAGTGCTCAATTGCGGTAGTTCTTCTATCAAATATAAATTATTTGATATGACTACCCAAGAAGTCCTGGCACAGGGCGGTATAGAGAAAATCGGCCTGGTAGGCTCTTTCCTGAAACTGACTTTGCCCAACGGTGAAAAGAAAATTCTGGAAAAAGACATCCCGGAACATACCGCAGGTATCGAGTTCATTCTGAATACATTGGTAAGTCCGGAATATGGTGCCATCAAGTCATTGGATGAAATCAATGCAGTAGGTCACCGCATGGTACACGGTGGAGAACGTTTCAGTGAATCCGTATTGCTGAACAAAGAAGTACTGGACGCTTTCACTGCTTGCAATGATTTGGCTCCGCTCCACAACCCGGCAAACCTGAAAGGCGTGAATGCTGTTTCTGCCATTCTGCCCAACGTTCCCCAGGTAGGTGTATTCGATACGGCATTCCATCAAACGATGCCCGACTATGCATACATGTATGCCATTCCATACGAACTGTATGAAAAATACGGTGTGCGCCGTTATGGCTTCCACGGAACTTCTCACCGCTATGTTTCACAGCGTGTATGCGAATTCCTGGGTGTTGATCCGAAAGGAAAGAAAATTATCACTTGCCACATTGGCAACGGCGGTTCCATATCAGCTATCAAAGATGGCAAATGTATAGACACCAGTATGGGGCTGACTCCATTGGAAGGCCTTGTAATGGGAACCCGTAGTGGTGACATTGATGCAGGTGCTGTTACTTTTATCATGGAAAAAGAAGGATTAAATGCAACCGGCGTATCCAACTTACTGAACAAGAAGAGCGGTGTGCTAGGCATTTCGGGCGTATCCAGCGATATGCGCGAACTGGAAGCCGCTGTTGCCGCCGGAAATCCGAAAGCTATTTTGGCTGAAAAGATGTATTTCTACCGCATCAAGAAATATATTGGTGCATACGCTGCCGCTCTAGGTGGTGTGGACATCATCCTGTTCACCGGTGGTGTAGGTGAAAACCAAGCCAACTGCCGTTCCGAAGTTTGTGAAGGTTTGGAATTCATGGGTGTGAAGATTGACCTTGAAAAGAACAAGGTTCGTGGAGAAGAGGCTGTTATCTCTGCTGATGACTCTAAAGTGACAGTAGCTGTTATCCCGACTGATGAAGAACTGATGATAGCCAGCGATACATTGGCTATTCTGAGTAAATAATTTTATTGTTTGGTTAAATATATAAGTCTTAGAAGGCTGCCATGCGTGATGCATAGCGGCCTTCTTTTTTTAGGTATATTGGCTTTCCCCCTCGACATATTGTTCAAGGAACATATTTTCACCATCGAATACGGCATACGAAAAATCTTGTATCCAGTCGCCAAGAATCAACATACGTGCAGTGCGGCTCAACATCAAATCGAGCATAATATGGCGGTGGCCATAAATAAAATAATTGATATCCGGATGGTCTTTGAGGTAATTTTTAGTAAACAGTACCAACGGTTCCTTATCTTCTCCCATATACTCGGGCTCCTTGCCGCCTTCGCGCTTCAAACGACTATGCTTGGCCCATTCCAATCCAAGTTCCACGCTCCAACGGGGATGTATGGTAGAGAACAACCTTTGCAAAGTAGTACTGTGGAACATAATCCGCAACAATTTGAACTTGGTATCTTTATCTCCCAATCCGTCACCATGCGCCAAGAAAAACTCCTTCCCGTAAATCTCACAGGTCAACGGCTGGCGATGAATAGTTACCTCACACTCTTTTTCCAAATAATCACCGCACCAGATGTCATGGTTACCGATAAAGAAATGCACCTCCACCCCCAAATCGGCCAACTCGGAAAGCTTCCCCAAGAAACGGGTATAGCCTTTCGGCACTACCAGCCTGAACTCGTACCAAAAGTCGAATATATCTCCCAATAGGTACACTGCTGCCGCATTATGTTTTATACTATCCAGGAAATTCACCAAACGGCGCTCCTGTGTCCGCCCGTGTGCTATGGCACGAGAACCTAAATGTGCATCGGAAAGGAAATATACGTTCTTCATAATCTTAAGAAATTACAGGAAGCCCAATTCCAATTTAGCTTCCTCACTCATCATATCTTTATCCCATTCCGGTTCGAATACCAAGTTCACGACTGATGAAGTTACTCCTTCTACAGAGTCAACTTTTTGACGGACATCCTCCATAATAAAATCGGCAGCAGGACAATTGGGTGCAGTCAGTGTCATATCCAGCACCACTTCTCCATTGTCTTGCAAATCAATCTTATATATCAAGCCCAAATCGTATATATTCACCGGAATCTCGGGATCATATACGGTTTTCAACATGGCTATAATCCTCTCTTCTGTTTTTAAACGGGTATCTGCATCCATATCTCTCGTTGTTTTAATTGCAAATTTAATGATTTTCTACATTCTTCCTTCATCGGCATAGCTATAAAATTTGCCATCCGTTAAAATAACATGGTCTATCAGCCTTATGTTCATCACTTTTGCCGCCTTGTCAAGACGTTCGGTCAACCGGTCATCCTCCATACTGGGACGCATACTGCCGGAAGGATGGTTGTGACAAAGCGCCATAGCAACGGCCCGTTTCAGCAATGCTTCCCTCAAGACACAACGGATATCCACCGCTGTAGACGCCAATCCTCCGGAACTTATTTTTATGCGGTCAATCACTTTGGAAGCCTGGTTCAACAACAGTACCCAACATTCTTCTGTAGGCAAATCGCACATCAGCGGATAGAAATATTGATAAACATCACGGGAACTGAGAATCACCTTACGTTCCTTTACCTCTTCTTCTTTACGGCGCTTTCCCAGTTCGGAAGCAGCCAGGATGGTGATAGCTTTGGCAGGACCTATTCCTTTGTAGTGACACAACTCATCTACAGTGGTTTTTCCCAATTCATTCAAATTATTATGATAATCACTCAACACTTTACGCATTAACTCCACAGCGGAATCCTCCGTATTTCCCGAACCTATCAGAATAGCAAGCAATTCGGCATCCGAAAGGGTGCCCACTCCATGCAGCATCATCTTTTCACGAGGACGGTCCTCTTCCGCCCACTGGTTTATGGTTAGTTTGTCTGCCATCTTTACTTACTTTTAACGTCTCCCCATGATAAGGTTCTATTTATAAAAATTCTTCTCAAATGCAGCAAATTCATCTTTTCCCAACACACATCGCTTCCACCAGGCACGCAGGAAGCCTGTGCCATAACCGGTCAGCTGGATAAAAGAAGCGACAATGGATAACAATCCTATTTTCAAGCTTTTATTCCGCCATGTGGAATCTATACAAATAATAAGAGCAAAAAGCAGCAGCAACGACAAACTCCAGCCGCAAACCAACGAGCACAATAACAGGAACACGACTCCTAAAGTAAAGACAGCCGGTAATAAATGCACTGCTTTCAACGATTCCGGATACTTTTTATACAGATTGATGCGGGCAATGCCCGAATTGTGCACCTGCTTGAAAAACTTCTTCAAATCGGTACGGCGTTTGTGCCACACCCATGCTTCGGGAAACAGCCGGCACGCATATCCACCTTGAAAGATACGGATGCTGAAATCAATATCTTCTCCAAAGCGCATCTTCGAAAACCCTCCCAACGCTTTATACACCTCAGCCCGCACACCCATGTTAAAGCTACGGGGATAGAATTTATCCATCTTCTTCTTCCCCCCACGGATACCTCCGGTAGTAAAGAATGAAGTCATGGCATAGTTTATCGCTTTCTGTATATCGGTAAACGAATCATGAGCACGGTCGGGGCCACCGAAAGCATCCGCCTTCTGCCGTTGAAGTTCCGATTCGACAGCCGCCAGATACCCCTCAGGCAAAATGCAGTCCGAATCCAGTATAATCAGATACTCCCCGCGGCTACGTTCCGCTCCATCATTGCGGGTCTGCCCGGGACCGGAGTTGGGTTTGAAATAATAACATATATCCAGCCGGCCGGCATAACGGTCTACCACTTCCTTGCATGGAACAGCTGAACCATCCTCCACCACCCATACTTCAAAATCCTTACTTGTCTGCCTTGTAAGACTGTCCAATAACTCATCCACTTCTTCAGGACGATTATAGACCGGTATAATAAAAGAATATCTCATTGCTTCATTTTGAATTTGTCCATCACAGAGAAGCACAAAGGAACATAAAAAAGGCGGAGCTTGCAACAAGTTCCGCCTTTTATATCAATAAGAATACAAATTATGCCTTCACACGGCCTACGTATGAACCGTCACGGGTATCGATTTCAATCGTTTCCCCTTCATTGATAAACAAAGGAACACGCACTGTGGCACCCGATTCCACTGTAGCAGGTTTCAACGTGTTGGTAGCCGTATCCCCCTTCAGGCCCGGTTCGGTATAAGTAATCTTCATCTGCACTTTTACCGGAACATCAGCAAACAACACTGTTTCTGTAGAAGCATCGGAAACCACATCTACCACCATTCCTTCCAGCAGGAAATCCACTCCGTTGATCAAGTCATGACCAATAGGAATTTGGTCGAATGTTTCCTGATTCATAAAAATATAGTCTGCACCTTCCATGTACAGATATTGATGCGGACGACGTTCCACACGCACATCTTCCAATTTTTCACCGATGTTGAAACGACGTTCCAAAACATAACCATTCACTACATCTTTCAGTTTTGTACGCATGAATGTGTTACCTTTTCCCGGTTTCACATGCAGGAAGTCAATACAGAAATACAATTTGCCGTCCATACGGATAGCTGTTCCGATTTTAATGTCTTGAGCATTAATCATACTATTCTTCGCTTATATTTGATTATTATTTCAGATTATATTCACTTACGATTGTGATTTCGGATGCAAAAGTAATGTAAATCAAGAAAAAACGCAAAAAGAAATCACTAAAAATGAGTTATCTCTTTGTTTATTTCAAAAAAGTCACTAATTTTGCAGCCCGTTACACATGGTGAATAATAACATAAAATAAGTATATACAATGAAAAGAACGTTCCAACCCTCTAACAGAAAGAGAAAAAACAAACACGGATTCCGTGAAAGAATGGCAACTGCCAACGGCCGTCGCGTATTGGCTAGCCGTCGTGCAAAAGGTCGCAAGAAATTAACTGTATCTGATGAATACAACGGAAAATAATTCATCCGACCGGAAAGAATAAAAAGGAGTGAAGTCGTAGAGACTTTGCTCCTTTTTATTTTTTCCGCCCCCATACCTTGGCATGTTTGCGAACATTCACACACTCACATTTGTCACATTGAGAGAAAGCGGCTCTAATAAAATTCTACCATTATCATAGGTACATAAAAAACAATAACCCTGAAGTTTGCTTATTCAGCAGGGACAACAGGGTCTTACGCTTACCAAGCGTAGGCATCAATTTCTATATTTGCAAGAGAAGTCTCGTTTTTAAACTAATGACGAATGTTTACAGATACTTTATGGTGCAAGGTTAAATAAATACGCACAAGCAAGTGGCAATGAAAAAGCCAAAACCTTGCGTCTATACCAATATAACATCAAGTTGAGCCAACGTTTTTATGGGGTTATCGGCATGTTTGAGATAATGCTACGCAATGCCATAAACGCTCACTACAAACAATATTTCAATGATGATAATTGGATAATCAACGACTTATATTTCACCTTTGTACCCAGTTCCGCATTCACATCGTTTGCAGGTAAATAATAATGCTTATCTGCCTTATTTCCTGCAATATGAATACCTGCTATTTGACCTAGATATTGAGAATAAACAATTCCACTCAAACAGGGCAGCAACTTTGATGCGGCAATCAAACTCTATCGGTTTGACAAAAAACTCCGCCTTTTCATGTTCAATGAAATCAAGAAGATCGACGTTTCCCTGCGCAGCACTTTGGCCAATGTCGTGGCGAAAGAGACCGGCAATATCTTTTGGATGACCAACGGTTCGCTGTTTGCCAATCCCAACAAGTACAATAACGCCTATCCTCCGGCATGGATAAAAACAATATTACAGCGATGAAATTCATTGATTTGTCAACGGAAGACCGTGTGGATATACTTGACCGTGCTCTGCAAACCGGGAACCGTACCTTCTAGAGCCTTGATAGGATTGGCATCTGTCTTATTTACAATCTTATCAGTAGCAACAGTAGAGGCGGCACCGGTAAAAGCGGCTTTCTTTGTTACACCGTCCCCCGTTACAACCACTTCATCAAGAACTTCCGTATCAGGTTTTAGCGAAATGTGCAATGTGGCTTTGACGCCCACTTCCTGGCTTGTCATCCCGATAAACGAAACGATCAAAGTCTTCGCGGAACTAGAAAAGCATGTATCATACTGGTTATCAAATAATTATCAACATCATCATATATGGCTTGAACATTTAGCATTGCACTACCCGGTACACATTCCCCTTGGCGGTATGCACCCGTTCGCCCAGCTGGGGCAGGA
>BLLV01000153.1 GCA_011959205.1 Bacteroidaceae bacterium | reverse complement strand
TGTTTTTATAAAATGACAGGATGAAAGAAGAAGGAAACATATCGGCTTAGTGAAGGAGTGATGCACTGAACAAGCTAGGCCGGTACGCGGAACAAGCCAGACTGGTGCACTGAACATACCGGCATGTTTTAAAAACGTATGCTTGTTTTTTTTAAACCTGAAGATGTTTTTGAAAAATCTGAAGGCGTTTTTGAAAAACATCCCAGTCTATTCAACAATAAACTTTAGTTAGTAACGCATAAGCCTGCACATGCGTTGGCATCGGGTTACACATACGCAAGCATCGGCCTGCACATACGTACGTATTGCACCCTGCATCCATTGAATTTTTCCCCAAGTTCCATCGGATCTTGTACCAAGTTTCATCGGATCTTGCACCAAGTTCCATTGCCATATTGCCGCCCCTCTTGACAAACGCCTTTTTATGTTGTATATTTGTAGTTTGCCAAACTAAAAAAAGTAACCTATGAATGTATTCGCCACTCTCAAAACACTCTTCTTCGGAAGCAAATTCCTGTCAACCCCTGTGTCCACCGAGGGAACATTGCGCCGTGATCTCGTATCCGCCCTCAACGGAGTGATGCCGCTTTGCCGCACTATCCCCGGGGTGCGTCTGGCACTGGACATCCGCGAGGGGCGGCTGGCTCTGGTACTGAACTGGACTCCGCGCACCGATGGGAAGGCACCCACGGGCAGTTACCACTACATCGTATCAGGCGAAGACGGAGTGAGGGAAGTGGCCGGATCACAGGTGCTTCTCGCTGAAAACGGCAAGGACAATTTGCCGGAAAGTGTGGATGCCTCCCACAAGCGCCCGGCAGCCTCAACCGAAAAAGCGGAACAAGCACCCTCAGAAGACACCGGCAAGAAAGCAAAATCACGTTCCCTAATGCAGGAAGTGACTGCTTTCCTCACCTCCCGCTACCGTTTCCGTTTCAATCTCCTTACCGAGGAAACCGAGGTGGCGGATGTAACAGACATGGCAAACGACATTCCCGACACCCACCTGCGCTACACCAAGGTGGACGAGCGATGGATGAACTCGCTCAGCCTGGAAGCCATCGAGACGGGCATAGACTGCTGGGACAGGGATATCCAGCGCTTTGTGCGCTCGCGCCGCATCAGCGAATACCATCCCTTTACCGCCTACTTTGAGCACCTCCCCGAATGGGACGGCACGGACCGGGTGTCCGCACTCGCCCGCAGGGTGTCCGAAGACCCGGTATGGGTGAACGGTTTCCACCGCTGGATGCTGGGGCTCTCCGCCCAATGGATGCAGCTCAATCCGGATAACAACCGCGCCAACAGTGTGGCTCCCCTGCTGGTGAGCAGCCGACAGGGATTGGGGAAAAGTACGTTCTGCCGCCTGCTGATGCCCGACACGCTGAAAGCTTACTACACAGAAAGCTACGACCTCAGCTCCCCGGCATCCGCCGAAGCCAAGCTGGCCGCCTACGGCTTGATCAACCTGGATGAATTCGACAAACTAGGTGCGTCCAAAATGCCTTTGCTGAAGAACCTGATGCAAGCCTCCGCACTGAACATCCGCAAGGCCTATAAACGCAGTGCCTCGGCACTTCCCCGCATCGCCTCGTTCATAGGCACCAGCAACCGGGAGGACCTGCTGGTGGACCGCACGGGCTCACGCCGCTTCCTCTGTGTCAGCCTGGAACACGCCATAGACTGCGCCACGCCCGTAGAACACAAGCAGCTGTACGCCCAGCTCAAAGCGGAACTTCTGTCCGGTGAGCGAAGCTGGTTCAACAAGGAAGAGGAACAAGCCATGCAGCAGCACAACGCCCTGTTCTATAAGCATATACCCGAAGAGGAGGTGTTCCGCCTTTGCTTCCGTTTTGCCACGGAAGAGGATCATCCGCAGGAAGTGCTGACCCTTTCCGCCACCCAATTGTTCGAGCGCATGAAAGCCGTCCGTCCTTCGGCCATGAGGGGAATGACCGCCTACAGCCTGAGCCGTATCCTGCCCCAGCTGGGCGAACGGGTGCATACCGCCAAGGGGAATGTGTACCGGGT
>BLLV01000152.1 GCA_011959205.1 Bacteroidaceae bacterium | reverse complement strand
TGATGGTTTCTTCGACAGGGACATTTGTATCTTGTAAAGACTATGATGATGACATCGATCGCATCGACACTGAGTTGAGCGACCTGAAGTCTCAATTGAATGCTTTGCAGGCAAAGATCGATGCTGGTAAGTACATCACCAATGTAACTACAACTGCTGATGGTATTACTATTACTTTGAATGACGGTACTTCTTACCCTATCACTAATGGCAAGGATGGCAAGCCGGGTGAAGATGGCAAACCGGGTGCTGCTGGTGACAAGATTGAAGTAAACGAAGACGGTTACTTCGTAATCAATGGAAAACCGACAGAATGGATGGCCGTGAAGAAAGACCAACTGGGGCAGGTGGTTAAAGTGAAGACTCCGACTGTCAGTGAAGATGGCTGCTGGGTATTCTATGATGAAAAAGGGGAAGCTCATCCTACCACTATCAAAGTAGCTCCTGTGACTGCTGTTGAGAATGCAGACAAGTCTTGGACATTGGCTGTATTTGCTGCGGATGGAACGGCACAGACTATCAAGGTGCCTACTGCTGCGTCTTTGTTAAGTGAAATTGTAGTTGCTCCCAATGGTCAAGGAGGCGTTACTGGTGCAACAGCCGGAGTAAAAGTTACTTCATATACCTTTAGAAGACCTAACGAATGGAAAGGTCCTAGAGCATTGGTAGCCAATAACTCAAAAGTTTATGCGGTTACCGGTTTGGATATTCGTGTAAATCCTGTTAGCGTTGATGTAACAGATGTTCCTTTCACATTGGTGAACACTAAAAATGCAACATTCCCTCAGATTAAATATACTGCCACAGCAGAAAGTGGAGATAATGCATTGACATTCCCTGGTATTAATGGTCGTGCCGCTAATACAGGCAATGGATTATGGACATTGGGCATGAAGTCTTTCATCTTGTCTGAATCAGAAGCTACAACTTTTAGCCGTGCTCTTGCCAATGCTAGTCGGGTAGCTTATGCCGTTACAGCAGGTACTGACACTCGTTCGTTGTATAATGTTTCTATTACTACTGGAACGGCAGCTACTCTGTCTTCAGTACAGGTACGAAATATGGCAAATTCTCAAGCAACTCTTGCTACGGCAAATCCTACAGCTCAAGAAATTACAGTTGATGTAAACAAGGTTTATACTATTGATCCTGTTGATTCCGAAGCTTTCTATGATATGTATTTTACTGTAAGCGATTTGGATAAGAGAACTTATGGTATTGTTTATGATAATGAAGCTCGTACATTTACTGTAACCAACAGACCTGATGTCGTTACTACCGACCTCCATTTTATGATGAATGTTACCACATTGGATAATAACGGTAGCATAAAGGTTGCTCAGTATAAAGTTAAATTGAGCTCAAATGTGGATGCACCTGTATCATACGATGCTGTTACTTATAATATTGCCAACCTGTATAACTCATCTGCAAACGATGATTTCTTCAATATCGATCTTGATATTTTGAAAAATGCTCTTGGTAATAACTATGCAACTTGGGGTAACAATGTAGAATTGGCAAATACTCAATATTACATTGGTGAAAAAGCCAACGGTTCTGATAAAGTAGCACTTTCTACTACTTCTCATGCTTTGTCTACATCAATCAGGAATGCAAATAACGGTACTACTACAGATGTTAACACAGCTAAGAACATTCGTGTTGCTGTAAATAAGACAACAACAGGTAATACACTGAAGCTTGACAAGCAATACTATCTGACTGTAGAATTTAAAACTGCTTCTGCAAGCCTTAACTCAATTGTTATTCCTGTGACATTTACAGCACCTTCTGTTGCAGAACAATTTACTCCGAAGGCTGGCTATGTAGTTAACGGCACAATCAATGCTTATTATTACAATGTAGAAAATAAGAACATTGAATTGAACAGATATTTCGATGCTATGGATACAGACGCTACATTGGCACCAAAAACTAATGATGCAGTAGCTAAAGTTGGTAACATAACGTATGCTTCTAATGGTTTGGCAGATTTGACTACCGGTGTATTGAGTCTGAAAGAGGTTGAACAGAATGCTGCAACAGGAGAGGAACTTGGTTATGGTAAGGTATTGACAATCAATGCAAATAACGATTTCTATAAGAACTCTTATTGGGCATATTCTACAGATAGCAAGAAAGCAACAAGCTTCACTATCAAAGTGATGAGTCCGATATTCGAGGGTACTATCACTCCTGCTACCGGTTCTTCTATCAAAGTAATTGCTAATGCTGAAAAGGGATACGATATCACAGCTGATATGATTACTGCTAAAGACTATACCGGTGTTACAACTTACAATATCATGCCGGATAAGACTGGTAATCCTAACACAGAAGATGTTTGGGAAAGCGCGCAGATTGCAAAAGTATCCGTTGCTAAGAAAGGTGGTGATAACAACACTTATATCAAGTCTGTTGAAATGACTGCATTTACTGCTGCAGCCGGTGATACTCCTGCTAAACTGGGTACAATCAATGTGAAAGCTGAACCGTTGCCTAACGATACTCCGTCTACAATTATTGTAACTGTAGAAGATGCTTGGGGTTATAGGAGTGCACAAGAAGTTGCGGTAACAATTGCAACAAAATAAGATGATACAATCTTAAAACAATAAGGGAAGCGGCTGTATGAGGCCGCTTTTCTTTTTTCTTTATAAGCATTCATCGGTTTATGAGGCTTTGATTATGAGATGCTTTATCTTTACATATTATTTTGTATAGCTTTGTACCATTGTAACTTAGAATAGCTTGAATTCAATTCTTGATATTGTTCTTGTTCAATGTACGTACTTAATCCACTATGAGAACAGATAGGAACTGTACCCCCATTTACAGAATAATTCTCTGTAGAGGCTTTGAATATAACTGTTCGTGATAAGTTTTCTCTTAATTGTTCTTTTAACTTGCTATCGGCCAATAGATTGTAATATTGTTCAAAATCAAAAAAGTAATAGGGCCCCTCCAAACAGTCATCATAAGTTTGCAGAAGTTCCACTGAAATCTTTTTATGGGTAGTTTGCTTGATTTGCTTCACTATTAAAGCTAAACAATCTAATTCCAGTGTCTTCACCAAACTAATGGTTGCCGACCGGAAAATACCTGTATTAGCTTGAAAATAACTCATATAGCTTTCTGCAAACTTTATAAGGCCTGATTCTGGATCATCAAATAAATAGTTGATACTGTTTTTGTAAATATATGTAAAACCTGGCGAAAGTATAGGTGCAGCAGAAGCCAAAATGTAAGAAGTTTTGTTTCTAAGTTCATAAGCGACTTCTATGCTTGCCATATTACATGCTTCAAAAACAATAAAATCAAATAGATTATCAGGAATTGCTTTTGCAAAATCATCTAATTCCATTTCGTCATCCTGATCAATGATGATGGAACGTGGAAAATCGTACGTATGTGCAGGTAACCATCCACTTGCATGAGAGAAAACCACCAAACCATAACTTTGAGATGGATATAGATTGACAACCTCTTGTATTACAGAATGAAAAGCATTACAATCTGCAGAATTGACAGGAGGATACAGTTTCAATGTTTTATAGCCTTTATCACCTCTCCCTGTGACTTCTAATAGTTTTGGACCATTTCCGTAAGGAGTATCAATATAAATCAGCAATTTGTGAGTTGAATTTATTTCCCATCCAGAGCTAATCTGCTCAATTTTTTGATAGGCTTCCACATTCAAATTATTATCAGCCCCCATATATAGAATGATAGTGCGGTCTAACTTATCTGTATGAGGTACATCTGTATGGTGGCAAGATGACAAAAATACTAGAATAATAGCTTGGAATATATAACGAATTGATTTTATCATGATTACGGAATGAAAAAAGAAGAGGGCACACGATAGCGCCCCCTCCCTTTATTATTAATAATGATTGTCCATTATTTATTCTTATAGAACTTAACAGGAATCAGAAGTTCACCAACTGAATGACCGCGTTCTGTTTGTTTCCAATCGTGGCCACAAACTTGTCCCCAACGGTGATTTACGCAAACCTTCACATGGATAGTGAATTCTTTTGCAATATCCTGACCATTGTTAACCCAAGTAATTGTACCTGCATTCTCATCGAATTTGATCTTCTTCATGTTCTCAGCATCAAGTTTACCAGAACCATCATCGAATGTAGCATCACCTAATTCATAATGAACAGTTTTATTAGCATCAAAGATAGTTACCCACTTGTCTGCCCAACCAAAGCTGTCAAAGCCTGTTGTGTTAGCCTTAGTATTATCATAAACGATGTGAGCGTTCTTAAAGCTTTCTTGTGCACCATCAGCCCAAAGATAATCAGCCAAGAAGAATGATTTGTTGAAATATCTTAGATTTTCAGCATGTTCATACTTATCATATAATGGAGCGACAGTTAACGGATGGAATACCATCGGAGTAACAAATGCTACTTCAAATTCTTTGATAACGACTGTTGAACGACCCTTTTCAGGAGCAACACCATTATTAGAAGCATAATCTTGAGTATGTGTAGGAGCACCATTTGCAACATTGATTATAGAGCAATCAATAGCATCCTGGGCAGACTTAGCATACTTGTATTGTGCATCTTTACCAGCAGTACAAGTTCCATACAAGCCATCAACACATTCATTGAAGCTTACTACTGCACGCATCTTGATTCTCTTAGCAGTTGAACCTTTTTCATTAATCCAATTACGTCCGGCATCTGTCGGTTGCAGAGCAATTTCCCATTTACCTTCCGCAGTCTGATATAATTCGATTCCGGAATTACCTCCTGCAACATTAGAAGAATGATTATATTGGTCCACTAATTCAAATGACAATACAGCACGGGCATCATCATTAGACACAGCTTTATCACCATAAGGTTTATAGTTGTTCAAATCGAACATATCATTCAATACTGAAACCATTTCATATTTACCAGTTTCAGGAGCGTCTTGATTCAATCTACCATGAGCGATAAAATAATTATCACCAGCCCAGTTCAAAGCAGTCTTAGTCGGTGCAACAACTTCCGGATAGTTAACCTTGATAGTATATTCAATGTTAACATCAGGAGCACCAGGGTTGATACCGCCTTCAGCCAAAGGAATAGCCTTATAAACACCCTTGACAACGTATGTTACATGGTCAGTGTGGAATGCAGTATTCTTAACTGTAACTTCCAATTGGTTGTATTCTTTGCTATTAGTTTCCTTAAGGTCTATCAAGCTAACTGTTTCCTGATTGTCAGCTTCTGTTGTACCGATAACTTGTTCGAATTTGTATGTCTTACGGAATTCATCTTTACTCAATTGAACATCTTTATGGAAGAAAATCTGGTCCATATCCATGTCAATAGTTTGATTGATATGTTTCAAGGTAACTTCCTTAGAGTCTTTGATAACAATATCCGCTTTCGGAGTTTCTTTCTTGACAATCAAGATCTTGATAATAGCAGTTTTAACAATGTTCTTATTATCTTCACCCGGAGCAACCAGTTTAACACGTACAATAGGAGTTCTGTCGATAGCAGCAGTATGGCTTTCATTAGGCACTGCACCCCAGTCACTATCAAGACGTACTTTTGCAATACCGTCTTGTGTTACATTCAAATATCTCTTAGTTTGGTTCACACCATCATAATAGAAATCAACAGGTTCAAACTCTAATGTATAGTCATCAAAACCATTTTCATTCAAGACATATTCATTAGCTGCATTACGTCCGGTTCTATTATTGAAGAATGCCAAAACAATCTCTTTCAAATCCTTAGTACCACCATCATAAGGAAGCTCTACATGAATTCTGGAATCTGACTTAGATTCACCTTCTCCTTTATACAATTTGTTTTCTTCATTAGCTTCAACTCCAGCCTTGTTTTTTTCATAATCAGCTAAAGTAGCAGGATTTTTTTTATTACGATAATAAGTATCTGTAATAAACTCTCTATAGTTGGTTTTATTAGGAGCAGTCGCTACTTTGTAATCAGCTTTAGTATCATCACCAGTTTCAGCCTTCTTTACTAAATGCACATTCTTTTGAAGAATTGTTTCATGTTTTGCCGGTACATAATCAGAGAATACGGCTCTACCTTCTTTGTCAACAGCTTTTAAAGAGTAAACTGTTCTTTCATCCAAATTATTTAATTCAGCAAAAGCCCAATCTTTTGCACGGAAAGAAACAATGCCATGACCTTCTGCAAATGATTTTTCTTTAGTCAACATACCATCGGCATTGGGACGAGCCTCGCCTTTATCAAATAGCATCCATTTTTTATCGTTGGTGTTGTAATTCCAAATTTCAGCAGTATCCCGAACAAAACCTTGGATTTTGAACGATTCGAATGAAACGCTGTTAGGATTAGCTTGGAATTTTAGTTCAGCTTTACCGGAATATACAATTTTAAAGTTCTTGAAATTGGTTTCATTCCAATCATCACCTTTAATGGTATTATCCAAACTATCGGTTACAATAGTCGGGAAATGAATTCTAGCTGCTTCGCCTTCTGAAAGATAAGAAGGAACGAACTTAATGCCAGTCAACAGATCTGTAGTTGCTGGCATTTCAATTTTCTTTAAGGTACCATCAGCATAAGTTAACGTCAATGTATAAATACCATTTTCAAAGGTAACATCAGATACATAGTTACCGCTAAAGCCTGTGCCAGGAGTTCCTGGAGTACCGGGAGTTCCAGGAGTACCAGGAATACCCTGTTCACCTTGATCTCCTTTTGCACCATTGTACAATTTAATGGTTTCTCCATCACTAAATTTGATTTCATAACCACCATTACCATCAGTGAACGGAGTACAGCTCTCAACATATTTGCCTGAGCCTACTTTGTCTTCAAGGGCCTTGACTGCATCTTTCACATTGGATATTTCTTTATCCAATCGGTCGATGTCGTCATCGTAATCCTTACAAGATACAAATGTTCCTGTTGAAGTAACCATAAGGGCTCCGAACAGGATTGCACTTAAATTTTTTTTGTTCATAATAGAAAAACTTTAAATTTATAAATTTAAAAACTCAAAATGT
>BLLV01000151.1 GCA_011959205.1 Bacteroidaceae bacterium | reverse complement strand
AGGAGCCCCTTCATAGCCGGAACGCCTATGGGCAGGACGTTTCAGCGGCAGATGAAAGGAGAAAAGGAACAACCGGCTTCTATCGCTGAGGTATTCAACAGAAAGACAGACAAAGGTATATTTGCAAAAATAACCACGGTTATAATAACCGTGGTTATTTTTATAAACGACTAAATATTAATAATATATGGATTTCTTTGGCAGAGAGATGGGAAAGTTAATTATCCGATTGTTGTTCTATCCGATGTTCGATGCTGTTGCATTCACAAATAAAGAGTTCTTTTTTATCCATGTGGTTGGTTATAACATAGTTGCGATTTGCTTTTCTACAGCTGATTTAATAAAAGCGTTTATTGATATTCCGGCTTGTTGGGCGAGAATGGCAATTTTGCTATGTGTCTCTGAGGAAATTCGTATGTTCAGAGAACCAGAATAACTTTTGCGCGGTGTTATTCCGGCCTCCTTGCAATATGCTATATAATCATCCACGGCTCCTTTAAAATCCTCTTTCAATTCAGATACAGTTTCACCTTCATACGAAATCATTGTATCTTTTGGCAAATCAAGGACTTTCCCAAATAGGCAATTATCTTCATCGCTTATCTCAATACTTCCCGTGTAACCCTTGTAACTCAATGTTTTCATATCAATTTATTTTTAGTCAGAAATTCAAATACTTGTTTCATTACATACCCTTTTACGATACTTCCCGGATATGGCTTATGCGCAGTGTACGAACTTTCCCCTTTTGCGAAAATGACACGTGACCCACTTGTTTTTCCTTTGTTATCTATCTTATATCCGAAAATAGAGAACAAACGTACAAGCTCATCCCAATTAAAATCTTTTGGCTGGCTTTTGAAGCGTTCTATCAACTTCTCTTTTGTACCCATAATTTAATGGTTTATGCAAATGTAACTATTTTGTAGTTGCAAAACAGGTGGTTTTAAAGTTTTTCTTCAATCTCAGCCACAATTTTCTTTAGTTCCTCTATCGTATTGGCTATTTATTGTATTCCTTCCTGCATATATTCTTATGTTCTGGCATACGTGGTTCTCCATCGAAATGTATTTTACCTCCTCAGTGAGGGCAGGTTACCCCCTTTTTCTTTAATAAGCAATTCTATTCTGAAGTATGCAGTAGCATTCTACTTCTGTACATCAGGCAAAATAAACTTCATGTTAGGCAATAAAATGTATCAGCATATAGATACTGTATATGACCAAAGAGAAGATGGCAGAGGTTTCAATACTTGTGAGGTCGTTTATAACTACAAGGCTCGAATTATACATTCTTGTTGCTTTCTGAATATTAATCTACATCTGTCTTTGAGAATACACCACCTCCACGATTCCATTATACTTCTTTGTTTCAATCAAAGTCAAGTCAATCTTTGGCATAGAGCCATCAAACAGCCTGACTCCTCCACCCAAAATAACGGGTATAATGGCAAGATGATAGATGTTTATCATATTCTTCTCAATAAGCCGTCCGGCAACTTCCGCACCTCCGCAAATCCAAATGTCGCCTCCCGCTTCCTGTCTCAACTCTTCTACCAATTGACAAGCGTCCATATTTCTAAAACGGATATTCCCCGTTGCATCTGCTTCATTACGATGAGTCAAGACATAAGTTGTCGCTTCGATATAGGGCCATCGATTGGGCGAAAGTTCAGTAACAATCTGGTCAAAAGTTTTTCTTCCCATAACAACCATATCTATGTTACTGAAGAAAGGGGTGAAAGTGTCTTCCGATTCCACAGCATCATCCTGTCCTTTGATCCACTCTACCAGTCCCCGGCTGTCAGTAATATATCCATCCAAGCTGACGGCGATATATAATACTACCTTTTTCATACAAATCTTGTATTTATTAACTAACTAATTTTCAGTCTCCAATTCTTTTTCAATCTCTTCAATTGTGGGCAAGCTGCCTCGGAAGTCTTTCGGTAAGGCTTGCCCTAATTCGTAGTCGGAAATTCCGATTGGCTTCTGAATATCACGCAGGGCATATTCTGCCTTGATGCGGTCTTTAGTCTTGCAGAGCAGCAGCCCTATAGTTCGGTTATCCCCCTCACGGCAAAGAATATCATCTACCGCAGAACAGTAGAAGTTCAACTTGCCGATATATTCTGGCATGAATTCCGTATCTTTCAACATGATTGACCAAACCGATTTCCACATCACGCTCATTGTATTGCTCTGTGAAAGTAAGCATATCAAAAATATAGGGGTCTTTGAGCATGGCTTTCACATCTCTTGTAAGAGTATCAGGTTGTGCGTCCAACCCAAATGCTTGATAGGGAGGGTAAAATTATATTCGTTGAAGAATTGTATCATGCACTGCATATTGCGCACAGAAAAACCCTTTATCTCGGAATAATCGTTCTTCAAATCCACGGATAAACGTTGCAATGTTTTCTTGCCCCAGCCATCAGTGTCTTGGCTCTGTTGTAACATTCCGCCAATGTCCCAATACATCCGAAGCATCTCTTCATTGACCGCATAAATTGCTCTTTGCTGGGCAATCTGCACTCTTTGCTTGATTTTACGAAGCAATGCTGCATAACCACGAAAATTATCCGTCAAGTTTTCAACGACTTGTATGTTTGTATTCTTTGCCATACTTTTCTTTAATTCGTTTACAAAGTTACTCTTTTTTATTATGTGAATTGCTTGCCACTTATTCTTCAGTCGATAGTTTAATGTTCT
>BLLV01000150.1 GCA_011959205.1 Bacteroidaceae bacterium | reverse complement strand
GCAATCCGCACCATGAGACCAATGCCGCAGCTGTCGCGAACATTTTCAGGTCAACCCCGACTTCTGCAATGATGGAGGTAGCAGTTCTTTCTTTTACGTCGGCGATGGTCAGCGTGTCGCCTTTGTTCGTATCGGTGACGAGAGCTTACCGGCAACGGCAGAGCAAATGGTGCGATTGGTGCTGAAAGGCTCGAACAAAACCTTCGACTCTCTACATACAGATTATAATGCGGAGGACTATTCTTTTACGATACTGGCAAATGCTTTCAAAGACCGCACCAAACAAGAATGGGACAAGAAATATCTTTTGTCGTTTGGATTGGTAACTGGTGCAAAGAACCTTACGAATGCTGGTGCCTTGTTTGCCGATGACTGCCCATTGTGGCAATCTCGCCTATATTGCACACGTTGGGATGGAAAGGAAAAGGGTGATGCTATCAATGATGCAGAGTTTACTGGAAACGTACTCATGTTACTTCGTGAAGCCATGAACTTTGTGAAATCCAACACAAAAAAAGGCTGGGAGAAGTTACCTGATGGGCGAAGGAACAAGCCTGAGTATGCAGAACGTGCTATTCTCGAAGCTATGGTTAACCATTTCATCCATCGTGACTATACTGTTATGGGTGGCGAGGTGCATCTTGATATCTACGATGACCGTCTCACAATCACGTCCCCTGGTGGAATGTACAATGGTATGCTGATTCAGGACTTAGACATCGCTGACGTTTCTTCTGAAAGACGTAACCCAATACTTGCAAATGTCATGGCCCAACTGGACTATATGGAGAAAAGAGGTAGTGGACTCACACGTATCTGCAACGAGACCAAAGTATTGGATGGGTATAGGGATGAACTGAAACCTGTTTTCAAATCCACTCCAACTCAATTTCAGACTATCATATTTGCCTCCACTGACATGACAAATGTCGGAGATAATGACGGAAACGTGTCGGAGACGAAAATTACTGAGCGTCAACAGAAAATACTGAATCTCATCAAAGAGTCTCCGACAATTAGTGGTCGTCAAATGTCGGAGAAGCTGTCGGTGAGCCAACGCACAATAGAACGAGACCTTTCTGCTTTGCAAAAGAGTGGAATTCTGAAGCATGAAGGCAAGGATAATGATGGGGTATGGTTAGTATTAGAGTAATATAATTTAAATTTCGCAAGTTAGAATGAAAGTTTATAGGAGAGACTATTGAACATTTAAAAGCAGTTCTGACGGATGATAAGAAGACAACGCTTGACGAAGCGATGCTTTCGACAATCAGAGAAGATCGGATTAAGCGTTTGAAAAGTGAAATCAACAAAGGGAAAAACAAAATATACCTGCCCAAAGATTGGACTTTAGAATATGAGATAGCAGGGAATGGTCTTTATAGGCTGTTGGTTACTGCTACCAGAGCTGCAAAAATAGAAACTGATAATCCGGATTTGGAGATGACAGACTACCATTTAATTCACAAATTATTGATATAAAGAGGATTACAAATACCATATTTTTATAAGATATTTCTGGTAGGTTTTGTTTTGGAAACGGTGCTTTTTTGAACAAATAATGATGACCAGAAGAATCTATATGATTTGTTTTTTCGGCTCACTTGGATTTGCAATACGAGTGATTTTGTATCATGATACACATGCTGATTCTGTGCTTTTGAGAAGATGTTTATAGGTATCTTCTTAAAAAAATGAGCCTTTTTTTTCTTCTCTATTAATAATTTCGTAACTTTGTCACGTTTTCCATGCCTATGCTTCCGAAAGGAGGTGCTGAGGAGGTGGAAATACATATATATATAGAAAAGACGTTTACTTGACGTTTTGTTCTTGGCTGTTTGAAATCTCGCAAGTTTTGAATAGAAGTCGAAAACAAAGCAACAGTAGGTGTCTGCGGGGTATGTCTATATCCTTGGTGCGCCTTTGCCGGTCAAAGGTGCATTCAAGTGGCATTATACATATCGGCGTGGGCTTCTGCGTTGCTCGTTCAGACTTCTAGGGCGATGCGAGAGCCTCAAACAGCGGGACGGGTAACAGGTACAGATTCCCGCGCTTTTTCTTTATATATAGGTATTATAAATTCTG
>BLLV01000149.1 GCA_011959205.1 Bacteroidaceae bacterium | reverse complement strand
ATAAAACGCCCTGTTCATCGTGGTTTCAGTAGAAAGGTGGTAGCAGTGGTAGCACCTTTGCTAAACTCTGAGAGGGGAAAACAGAAAAACATGTTGTGTCAAGCTTGGATCATACTTATTCACCAAAGTCCGACAAGCAAAAAAGTTCGACAGAAAAATAATATCACCTGTATGGTAATCCAAATAATAATTATTCGTTTTGTACCCCCAACAAACACGGGCAACCCAATAATGTACTATATTTAATTGCCTATAAAACTGAAGTCTTGCCCAAAGGTCATGATGAATTTCTTCACATTAGCAACAATATTTACAGGCAATCTTTCATCTCATTCTTTCTCTTTTTCCATAACTGATAACTATTGAAGAGATTCTGCCACACATTATATATCGAATAGTATATTAGTTTGATTGTCAAAGAATAAGCCAACATATTACTAATAGTGGGTAACAAAATAGTAACAAAAAAAAACGAAGAAATTCGCTTAGTGGTGGACTTCATGTGCAAAGGTAACAAAAGGCAATTACCTGCCCAAAAAAGAAACAAGGCTTTTGCCTTACAATAGCTTTTTCAAGTCCTCAATGTCCGGCAGAGCGTTACGAAGTCGTTCCGGCATATCTTTAGATGCACGGTAAGTAGCAACACCCATCGGCTTGTTATAATCACGAACAGCAAATTCCACAAAAGTTTGATTCATTTCCCTGCAAAGGATTATTCCGATAGAGGGATTTTCGTGTGGCTTTCTGATATATGTATCTAAGGCAGATAGATAAGTATTCAACTGCCCCAAATAAGATGTACGGAATTTTCCGGACTTCAACTCGACTGCGACTAAGGAATTAAGTTCCCGATTGAAAAACAACAAATCAATGAACATTTCCTCTCCAGCCACTTCTACACGATATTGATTGCCTATAAAGCTGAAATCTTGCCCAAAGGTCATGATGAACTTCTTCACATTGGTAACAATCGCCTTTTCTACTATCTTTTCATCTAAATCCTCCTCCTGCTCATTCAGTTCCTCCACATTGATGAAATCAAGCAAGTATTCATCTTTAAATGAACAAACAGCTTTTAGAGCTTGCTTAGTATCAGGCAATGTTTGTGCGAAATTGTTAGGCAAAGTTCCCCGATGGCTGTAGAGGTCTGCTTTTAAATAATCCCTTAAAGTGTATTTACTCCAATAGCGAGTAGCGCACTCATGTATATAAAATAGCCTTGCTTCCAAAGTCTTAGCTTTGGATATTATTTCGGTATGATGACTAAAACCGATTGAAAGGAAATCAGCCCAATTGAATTCATCAGCCAGTGGCTGATGAATTTCTACAAGAAGCAATTTTTCATTCAACACCAAATCATCAGCCGTTGGCTGATGATTTAAAACCTTATCCCACTCCTCGTAAAAAATACGCATATTTCTTATGCTTGTTGCTGAGAATCCCCTTAGCCCCGGCAATTCTTTTTGCAACAGAGAAGATATTTGTTCAATTGCACCTTTCCCCCAAAAGCCTGTACGAGAATTTTCCGACACGTAACGTCCGATGCCATAATAAAGAGATAGCTGTTCCTTGTTCACCGATGCGGCTGCACGGTACTGGCTGCGTAGAATAGCCTCTTTTATGGTCTTTACTGCTTCTCTATAATTCTGATTTATATCCATTTGCGCTATATCTATGCAGCAAAAGTACAAAAATAATGCTGACGAAAAGAAAATAAAGGCTTTTTTCTCTTTTTGCCAGCACATATGTTTGCTGCCTATAGAAATATGTTTAGTCCGTTTTGGATATATAGACAAAGGAACGTACTAAACTAATCTGTAACCTTTTTATTATAATACTCCCAAAATGCCACTTCGCCTATTTCACTTAACAGTTTCTGATTCTCAATAAAATTCTGTCCATACTTTAGCCAACGCTTGGTAAAACCTTTGAATTTGGTACATGGAAAGCTGCTGCATTGGAAACAATGTGTTATCTCTTTCTCCAAACAACATAAATGAAATGTTTTGCATTTCTCACAGCGAGAACTATTTAACTCGGCTCCTTTGCAAGGTCTTTTTTCTCTCGTATATATGGGACACCCTCCACAAAAGACTCCACAAGCAGGAATACGACCATTATAAGGTTTGATTTTAGGTGCAAATATAGATATTATTTTTGTTACTCAATAGCATTTGAGTAACAAACTGGTAACAAAATAAAGGAATTTATAGGCTAAAGCAAGAAAACAAGGAAAACAAAGGAAATAACATACACAAACAATAAATATCTATAAACCAATCATTTACATTCAGTTTATTAATTCTTTTTTTCTCTTTTTCCACAACTGATAAGAGTTAATGATATTCTGCCACACCACATAGCTACCGGGTCCTACAGACGATAAAGGATTAAGATACGTAACCGCCATCCAAATAGCCAACACTGTATTTTTCTGTCCCAATGCCTGCCCCGCACTGATACGGTCATTGTATACACCGCCTATTCTTTTACCAAAATAAAATTGCAAACAACAAGTAACCAGACCGGCAAAAGCAATCAACATCTCCACCGTTACATCAGCCGGGCTGTTAACCAATGAACGAGTGGTCTGCCCCATTACAATGGTCAATGCTACCGCCCATAAGTAAAAAGCCAAAGTATGATATTCCAGTAAAAAATTATGAAGCCGAGGAATATAATAACGAAATAATAAAGCGATGAAAAACGGTGCAAGCAACAATGGGAAAACCTTACTTAAAATCTTAAGGAAAGCAATGCCAAAAGTGACCTCCGCATGCGGCTCAACCAATGGAAAGACCAAAGGTACCGCTATGGCAGCCAAAATATTTGAAAGCAATGTATAAGTAGTCAGACTGGAAGCACTTCCACCCAGTTTCCCCGTAATCACCGCCGCTGCTGTGGCAGTAGGACAAATCAAACAAACCATAGCCGCCTCAAATATCTCCTTATAAGATTCGTGCATCGGACAAAATATCAACAACAGCGCTATGATGGCACAAGAAACAGCTTGAATAGCCAACAACCAGCCATGCCATGCTCCAGGTACTAATTCCTTTGGTTCTATTTTACAAAATGTAAGCAACAATTGGGCAAATATCAGGGCAGGAGTCAAGAAAGAAATCAACCCGTTCACCAATGGCTTGGTTGGCTCCAGAAAAGTGAAGTTAGCAAAAAACAAATAACCGACAACCCCTGCAAGCATAGCCAGAGGTAAGGCCCAATTCTTCAAAAACTTAAGCACATCCATCTTTTCTACATCTATTTTTTGGAATGCAAATTAAAAGAATTTAGTCCAAATACTCGTCTGTTTTTCGGGTTTTGTGGCAAGTTTCAAATAAAAAACGCAAAACTTAAAGGCAAAAGCCGAGTTTTCACTAAAAATCGCTACATTTGCAAATTGATTAATATGAAAACCAATAGACTTAAAATAATATTCCTGTTGTGTAGCCTATGGCTGTCCCTCCCCTGTTTCTGCTTGGCAACAAAGGGAAAGGATTTTGTAGTCGTCATTGATCCCGGTCATGGCGGACATGACCCTGGTGCCGTCGGCAAACGTGGAAAGGAAAAAAACATCAATCTGAATGTAGCCTTAAAAGTAGGACGGTTGATCCAAAATAACTGTAATGATGTAAAAGTAATATATACCCGGAAAACAGATGTCTTTATCCCTTTGGACCGTCGTGCACAAATAGCCAATAATGCCAAAGCTGATTTATTCATCTCCATACATACTAATTCCGTTGCCCGTAGCCGAACTGTACGAGGAGCAGAAACTTACACATTAGGCCTCCACCGTACTGAAGAAAACTTAGAAGTTGCCAAAAAGGAGAACTCGGTTATCTTGATAGAGGATAACTACGAGCAACGTTATGCCGGATTCAATCCGAACTCTTCCGAAAGCTATATTATTTTTGAGTTTGTACAAGATAAGAACATGGAGAAAAGTGTAAAATTAGCCACTCTTATCCAAAAACAATTCAAGAATACAGCCAAGCGGATAGACAAAGGGGTACATCAAGCCGGATTTCTAGTTCTACGTGCCACTTCCATGCCCAGCGTTTTGGTGGAATTAGGCTATATCTCGACACCGGACGAAGAACAATATCTGTTATCCGATGCAGGAACAACGACATTGTCTAACAGCATTTATAAAGCATTCCTCAATTACAAACGTGAACACGATGCCCCCATCAGTTGCAGCAGAGTACAAGGACAAGACTTGCCGGAACCGGAAAACAAACCGGAAGAATCAATGACAGAAGTACAAACAGCGGCTGATATCCAAGCCCGAACATCTGCCAAACCTGTATTCAAAATACAGATATTGGTATCAAACAAGGTATTGCCCAAAGGAAGCAAGCAACTGAAAGGTATATCACCTGTCAGCCATTATCGCGAAAAAGGACTTTATAAATATACTTATGGAGAAAGTACAGACTATAATAAAATACTACGCATGAAACGTAATATTACTCCTAAGTTTAAGGACGCTTTCATTATCGCTTTCAAAAACGGAGAGAAGATGAATGTGAACGAAGCTATCAAAGAATTTAAAAAGAATAGATAATATATAAAAGGTATAATAGAAATGACAAAAGAGGTAAAAATAGGATTAATAGGCATTGCCGCATTGGCTATGCTGATCTTTGGTATAAACTACCTGAAAGGAATAAACATGTTCCAATCTGCCAACTACTATTATGTAGAATATACAAACATAAATGGATTGGCCGGATCAAGCCCCGTCTTTGCCAATGGTTACAAAGTGGGCACAGTGAGAAGCATCCATTACAACTATGCCAAACCGGGACATGTCACAGTAGAAGTGGAAGTGGACAAGGAAATGCGTATTCCCAAAGGAAGTGCAGGAGAATTAGTTACCGAAATGCTGGGAACGGTGAAAATGAACTTACTCCTTAACTTTCATTCTACAGAATACTATCAACCGGGTGACACACTGCCCGGCAAGACTAATGCCGGACTCATGGGAGCCGCCGAAGAGAAGCTAGTCCCTCAAATAGAGCAGATGTTGCCTAAAATGGATTCCATCCTGCACTCATTAAACAAAATATTAGCTGACCCTGCATTGAGTGCAACTTTACACAATGCAGAAAAACTGACAGCCAATCTGGATGTGGCAACACGCCAATTAAATATATTAATGCAAAAGGATTTTCCGCAACTCACAGGAAAACTAAACACAATTGCCGACAATTTCCTTGTTATCAGTGACAACTTGAAAGGCATTGATTATGCTTCAACCTTCAATAAGGTAGATTCTACTTTATATAATGTACAAATGCTGACAGAAAAACTTAACCGCAAGGACAACAGCATCGGATTGCTATTCAATGATCCTACTTTCTACCAAAACCTGAGTGCGACGACAGCAAATGCCGCAACATTATTGGAGGATTTGAAAGCACATCCCAAACGTTATGTGCATTTCTCTTTGTTTGGCAAAAAGGATAAGTGACAGATTATATAATTTAAAAAGGATTCTAAATAAGTCTACTAAGCCATTTTTTCTCTTTTCTCCAGTAAATGACTGCAAATAGGGCAGAAATACCATGTAGACTTATTTCTTTTTAAATAAACGAAAGTCCATCTTTACTAATAATCAGCTAAAAACCAACCGATTATCAAACAATAAAAATATCTCAGAAGTCTTCAGACAAAGGTTTTTATAAGTTACTGAAACTAAATAGATTACTCTTCAAAAATGAAAAGCAAGAAAAAATCGATTTGTTTTTTCGGAAATTCTTTTCGAAATTTGCATTGTAGAAGTTTCGCTTTTTATAATAAATGTATATGATTGAAAACGATCACATCGTTTTATGGGGACGTTGTCTGAACATTATTAGAGACAACGTACCAGAAACGACCTTTAAAACATGGTTTGAGCCTATCGTACCACTTAAATATGAGGACAAGGCACTGACAATTGGTGTTCCCAGCCCTTTCTTCTATGAGTTTTTAGAAGAAAAGTTTGTGGATTTGTTGCGCGCTGCCCTATATAAAGAGATTGGGGAAGGAACGCAGCTTATGTATTGTATCTTGACCGATAAGACCAATCATATAACTGTTAACATGGAGGGGAGCAAACGTTCGTCAGCACTGCCCACACAAACAGTTATACGAGATGGTAATAAGGCACCCAATCCAATGCAGGCACCGGCTCCGCAAGATTTGGACCCGCATTTGAACCCCAATTACAACTTTGAGAATTTCATAAAAGGAAATAGTAATGAGTTCTCACGTACGGTAGGAGAAACTGTAGCTAAAAATCCGGCAAGAACATTCAACCCTTTGTTTTTGTATGGACCATCCGGTGTGGGCAAAACCCACCTGACCAACGCTATCGGTACCCGCATCAAAGAATTATATCCTGAAAAAAGAGTATTATACGTATCAGCACATCTGTTTCAGGTGCAATATACCGACTCTGTACGCACCAATCATTTCAACGATTTCATCAGCTTTTATCAAACCATAGATGTTTTGATTATTGATGATATCCAGGAATTTGCCGGAGTAACCAAAACCCAGAACACGTTCTTCCACATCTTTAACCATCTGCACCAGAACGGCAAACAGCTTATCCTGACTTCCGACCGTGCACCGGTAATGCTACAAGGTATGGAAGAACGTCTTCTGACCCGTTTTAAATGGGGCTTAGTGGCTGAATTGGAAAAACCGGACGTAGAATTGAGGAAGAATATCTTACGCAACAAAATACGTCGCGATGGCTTGAGTATACCGGAAACAGTAATCAATTATATTGCTGAAAACGTAAATGAAAGTGTTCGTGAATTAGAAGGTATCATCAATTCGCTATTGGCTCAATCCATTATCTTCAAACGTGACATCGATTTGGATCTGGCAGAAAGGATTGTACGAAAAGCAGTACGCTGCTGTGAAAAGAGTAAACCTGTCACAGTGGAAGATATCATACAGAAAGTATGCAGCCATTACGAGATAGAAGAATCTGCCATCCATACCAAAACCAGAAAAAGAGAAGTGGTGCAAGTACGCCAGGTGGCGATGTACCTGGCTAAAAAGCATACAGAATCCTCTTCTTCCAAGATTGGTCAATTAATAGGCAATAAAGACCACGCAACCGTATTACACGCTTGTAAAATAGTAAAAGACCAAGTGGAGGTTGACAAAGCATTTAAAGCGAATATTGAGGAAATTGAAGCTTCCCTCAAAAGAAAATAAAACCACAGAGGTGTGCAAAGAGCCTTTTTTCTTTATTTCTCTCTGCACACCTCTGCATTTTTAAAGATTTAAAGCCCCCGGCAACTTACTTTTCAAACCCCTGCTTTTTCAAGGTTTCTTTCAACGTTACAGACATATACTCATTATCCGACTTCTTGTATCTGACTTCAGTAAATACCTGAGCCAATGTTTCCTTGCCGTTTTCTTTAATAAACCGATGATTTTCCGGAAGTGATTCTTTATATCTATAGATACGGTCAATATCCTCTTTAGTATAATCATGATATATTTCATCATGCAAAATGCCTTCTATGGGAAGACGATCGACTTGTGGAGGACATTCATCCGGATATCCTACCGTAATAGTAGCCACCGGCATGACCAATTCCGGCAACCGGAGAATGTCAATGATTTGATCAGGATTATAAATCGTGGTTCCCAAATAACAAATACCTAACCCATGCTCCTCTGCCAATGTACAAAAGTTCTGAGTCACAAGCAATGCATCCGTAACAGCATTCAGAAAAGAAATAGGATTGTCATAACCCGGTTCCGCCTTACGTTCTCTACACCATTTGCTAAAACGGTTGAAATCCGCACAAAAAGTCAATACAACCGGAGCACCGGTTACCATCGGCTGATTAAAATGAGCAGGTGCCAATCTCTCTTTCATCTGCTTGTCACGAGTCACAATCACACTATACAACTGCATATTCCCCATCGTAGAAGCACGGAATGCTTTTTCAAGCAAATCATTTAACAAAGAAACAGGAATATCTTCTTGCTTATATTTACGGATTGTCCGTCTATTCTTTATTGTTTCCATACATATTTTTCTTGCAAAGATAAAAAAAAGAAAAGAGTAATAATGCTTTTTCCGCAAAATAATATATGCCGAGGATTGAATCTTTTCAGCCGTTTTAATCCCCCATCCTCTTCTGCCAAATTTTCAAAACAGAAAACTTTCACGAACAAGTAAATATATATACATTTTGATAATCAATGAATTAACAAAAAGTTTTGGACAACTTTCAAATTATTGAAAACTTATCCGCTTTTTATTTTGTTAATTGGAAAAACATATATAGCTTTGCCGAAACTTTTATTATAATGAGTTGCGGCTTCTACACTAAAACAACTTATTGATATTATAGTAAATCTAAAAATAAAAGTGGAAAGACAAACGTACACCTACGACGAAGCCTTTGAAGCATCTTTACAATACTTCAAAGGTGATGAACTTGCTGCAAGGGTTTGGGTAAACAAATATGCAGTAAAAGATTCTTTCGGGAACATCTTCGAAAAGTCTCCCGAAGACATGCATTGGCGCATTGCGAATGAAGTAGCCCGTATTGAAGCTAAATATAAGAACGGATTAAGCGCACAACAACTTTACGAGTTATTGGATCACTTTAAATACATTGTTCCACAAGGCAGCCCCATGACAGGTATTGGAAATGACTTTCAAGTGGCTTCTTTATCGAATTGTTTTGTTATTGGAATTGACGGAGCTGCTGATTCATACGGAGCTATCATCCGCATTGACGAAGAACAAGTACAATTAATGAAACGTCGTGGCGGCGTAGGACATGACTTGTCTCATATACGCCCTAAAGGTTCTCCGGTTAAAAATTCAGCATTGACCTCAACCGGACTGGTACCCTTCATGGAACGTTACTCCAATTCAACCCGTGAAGTAGCACAAGACGGACGTCGTGGTGCATTAATGTTAAGCGTATCCATCAAGCATCCGGACTCGGAAGCATTCATCGACGCCAAAATGACTGAAGGTAAAGTAACGGGTGCTAATGTATCCGTAAAACTGGATGATGCCTTCATGCAGGCAGCTGTTAATGGCACCCCTTACACACAACAATATCCTATAAACTCCGATCAGCCTGTTTTCACCAAAGAAATTGATGCTCCTGCATTATGGAAAAAAATTGTCCATAACGCATGGAAATCTGCCGAACCCGGTGTGTTATTCTGGGATACCATTATCCGTGAATCCGTACCAGACTGTTATGCCGATTTAGGATATCGTACAGTTTCTACCAATCCATGCGGTGAAATTCCTTTGTGTCCCTACGATTCTTGTCGCTTATTAGCTATCAACTTATACTCATACGTGGTAAATCCTTATACGAAGGATGCTTACTTTGATTTCGACTTGTTCAAAAAGCATGTAGCATTAGCTCAGCGCATTATGGACGACATTATTGATCTGGAATTGGAAAAGATCGAGAAAATCATAGCTAAAATCGATTCCGATCCTGAAAGCGAGGAAGTGAAAGAAGCGGAAAAACATTTATGGGAAAAAATTTATAAGAAGAGCGGACAAGGCAGACGTACCGGTGTAGGTATCACGGCAGAAGGTGACATGCTTGCTGCCATGGGATTACGTTATGGAACAGAAGAGGCAACGGAATTCTCCGAAGAAGTACATAAAACGATCGCATTGGAGGCCTATCGCTCATCTGTCAACATGGCGAAAGAACGCGGAGCCTTCGCTATTTATGACAGTGAACGGGAAATAGACAATCCGTTCATCAACCGCTTGAAAGAAGCTGATCCCGAACTGTATGAGGAAATGAAAAAGTATGGACGACGTAATATTGCTTGCCTGACCATCGCCCCCACCGGAACTACCAGCCTGATGACTCAGACCACTTCCGGCATAGAACCGGTATTTATGCCGGTATATAAACGTAGAAGAAAGGTCAATCCGAATGATCCTCAGGTCCACGTGGATTTTGTAGATGAAACAGGAGATGCATTTGAGGAGTATATTGTCTTCCACCATAAGTTTGTGGAATGGATGACAGTAAACGGCTACGATTCCACCAAACGTTATACGCAAGAAGAAATTGACGAGCTGGTAGAAAAATCACCTTATTATAAAGCTACATCAAATGATGTAGACTGGCTGATGAAAGTAAAAATGCAAGGACGTATCCAGAAATGGGTTGACCATTCCATCAGTGTAACTATCAATCTGCCCAATGACGTAGACGAAGCCTTGGTGAACCGTTTGTATGTAGAGGCATGGCGTTCAGGATGTAAAGGATGTACCGTTTACCGTGACGGCTCTCGCTCTGGGGTATTGCTCTCTACTAAAAAAGACAAGAAAAACAAAAAAGAAGAACTTCTTCCTTGCAAACCACCTACGGTAGTGGAAGTGCGCCCCAAAATATTGGAAGCGGAAGTAGTACGTTTTCAAAATAACAAAGAAAAATGGGTCGCATTTGTAGGCTTGTTGGATGGACATCCATACGAAATCTTTACCGGCCTGCAAGATGATGAAGAAGGCATTTCATTGCCCAAATCAGTCACCACCGGACGCATCATCAAAAATATTGATGAAGAAGGAAACAAACGATATGACTTCCAGTTCGAAAACAAGCGTGGATACAAGACAACCATTGAAGGTTTATCCGAAAAATTCAATAAAGAATATTGGAACTATGCAAAATTAATTTCGGGTGTACTTCGCTGGAGAATGCCTATCAATCGCGTTATCAAACTTGTAGACTCCTTGCAACTTGACAGTGAAAACATCAACACATGGAAAAATGGCGTGGAACGCGCATTGAAAAAATATGTAACAGATGGTACTAGTGCTGAAGGACAAAAATGTCCAAACTGCGGCAACGAAACTCTCGTATACCAAGAAGGATGCTTGATCTGCAAGACTTGCGGCACATCGAGATGTGGATAATGGTTTATCATATACGGTAACCAACAGAGAGAAAAAGCTCTTTCATGACTTTCGTGAAGGAGCTTTTTTTATAAAATCTCTATATTACGATCGTCAAAAATAAAATGGGTATGTCTCAATTCAAGAAGAAAAAAGAGTAATGACTTTTAATTTTGAGATATGAAATGAAAGTCCTACTTTTGTTTCCTAAACTAAAATAAATATGAAAGCAACATCTATGTATATTTATCTGGAAGGTGTCAAGTTCTTCAGCCACCATGGAGTAGAGCCACAAGAAACAATAGTAGGAGCTAATTTTATAGTTGATTTAAAACTAAGAACTGATTTCACCTACGCAGCACAAAAAGACGAACTGGAAGGAACCGTAAGTTATGCTGATATACATGCAGCCGTCAAAGAAGAAATGAAAATCCCATCTAAACTTTTAGAACATGTTTGTGAACGCATAGGCCAAAGACTCTTCAGTGATTTTCCAACTATTCAGGAAATAACCATCCGGTTGTCAAAAGAAAACCCGCCCATGGGAAGTGATTGCAAAAATGTTGGAGTAGAAGTACATTATACACGCTGAAAAATTATCAAATAAATGTCTGGTTGTTTACACCTATAAATCTTTCAGCAACCGTCCTTTGTATTGTCCCTTCTTCCCGGTCATCTTTCCATATTCTACTGCATGTACCGGACAAACATGGTAACAAGCCAGACATTGAGTACAGTTACTTCCCCAAACGGAACGATCCGTCACTGTTATATTATTCACAGGACAAACCTTCTCACATTTCTTACAACCAATACAGGCTTCCGTTGCATGAAAAGGCTTGGGAGACATCAGTAAAGCATTGAAAAGAGGGCGCAGCAAATAGGATTTGGTAAATGGAATCGCACCTTCATGACAATTATATTGTTTCATTTGAACTCTTGATGCAATTTCTTCGTTAATAAAGCGCACACGGGCAACAGCATTCTGTACTTTCCGCGTTTCTATATCTTTATCATCTACATCAAAACCGGGCAAAGAAACATACGTATTAGGCATAGTAACCGAATAGCCGGCAACACATCGCCAACCTTTCCGAGTAACGGCAGAGGAAAAAATTTGCGCTGTCCTACCTGTATCATCTCCGCAAGTACAAACAAAGAAAAGATACGCTGGCTTAGTTATCCTCAATTGGTGGATAAAACGAAGTACAATTTTCGGAGGTCCCCATGCATGTACAGGAAAAACAAAGCCCACATTCTCCCCTTCTTTCAACTTATACTCCTTTTTCTTACCTATTTCCATGGCTATGGAAAACAACTCTTCATTCTGCTTTTCCGCCAACTGCCTTGCCACCCAAGCCGAATTACCTGTACCTGAAAAATAAAATATCATATCCGTAACGTTTTTCATAAAAAAGAAGCGATGCTAATCTATTGAATTAGCATCGCCTTATAATGAAGCCGCACTAGTGATGCGATGAAACTCCGAATGACAGGTTTTGAGTGCTCTCCTCCTTTGTAATCCACCGGCATAAAGCTACCCGAAGGCGTGGCCCGCCATTGGAAGATGAAGCTATGTCTCGGTTTTCCAAATTAGTTTGATGAGTTTCCCAATCTAACTAATGCGGCTCATTTCTCATCTCTTTTTGTATGACAAAGATACATCCTTTTTATGACATAAACAAGAGTATAACTGGATTTGTTTGTTAAAAATAATATTCGACAAAAAAAGGCAATCTCCATAGATCATAGAGATTGCCCTTTTAGTAAATCTTTATATTACCGTAGAAGAATTAAGCTGCTTTTGCTTTAGCAACAACTGCTTTGAATGCTTCCGGATGGTTCATAGCTAAATCAGCTAACACCTTACGGTTAATTTCGATACCTGCTTTGTGCAATGCACCCATCAATTTAGAATAAGACATTCCTTCCAGACGAGCGGCAGCGTTGATACGCTGAATCCACAAAGCGCGGAAATTACGTTTCTTGTTCTTACGGTCACGGTATGCGTAGGTCAAACCCTTTTCCCAAGTGTTTTTTGCTACTGTCCATACATTCTTTCTTGCACCAAAGTAACCTCTGGTAAGACCTAAAATTTTCTTTCTTCTTGCTCTAGAAGCAACATGATTTACTGATCTTGGCATAGTTTTAATTCTTTTTGAATGTTAGCGCCACTGTTTCACACAGTGAACTTAAAGCTAAAGACATTCGGTTAATACTTTAAATAATACGTTTACGCTTTTGCTGTTTTTAGATTACTTCATGCAAAGAAGTTCCTTAACCTGATCCAAGTTAGCATTAGCTACTAAACCTGAATGTACAAGGTTTCTTTTCTGCTTTTTAGTCTTCTTAGTCAAAATATGACTGTGAAAAGCGTGCTTTCTTTTGATTTTACCTGTTCCGGTAAGAGCGAATCTTTTTTTAGAACCGGAGTTAGTCTTGATCTTTGGCATCTTGTTTTAATTTTAAATTATTATTCAAATGGTGGTAACGCACTATACCGGCGCGTTACGCACTCTTTTTTATCCTTTTATTTCTACTGCCTTTTTCTGAGTTTCCTTCTTGGCAGTATCCGTTTCCGCCTTCTTCGGAGCACCCGTTTTCTTCGGAGCCAAAGAAATAGTCATTCTCTTACCTTCCAACAAAGGCATCTGCTCTACTTTTGCATATTCTTCCAAGTCATTCGCAAAACGAAGCAACAATACCTCGCCTTGTTCTTTAAAAAGGATGGAACGACCTTTAAAGAACACGTATGCTTTCACCTTGTCTCCGTCCTGCAAGAATCCGATGGCATGTTTCAACTTGAAGTTGTAATCATGATCATCAGTTTGGGGTCCGAAACGGATTTCTTTTACATTAACCTTTACCTGTTTAGCCTTTTGTTCCTTTTGACGTTTCTTTAATTGATAAAGAAATTTAGAATAATCAATAATTCTACAAACCGGAGGAACAGCATTGGGTGAAATTTCAACTAGGTCAGCCTCATGATCTTCAGCCATTTTTAAGGCTTGAGCAATCGGATAAACTGCCGATTCTACATCATCGCCCACTATGCGGACTTCTTTGGCACGAATCTGTTCATTGATTCTGTGTTGCCCTTTTAAACTGTCATTCTTCATTAAAAAACTTTTAGTTCCTGTTTGTTTCTTCCTATTTTAATTAGTATTTCTTTATCTTAACACAAAAGAATACATAAAGGTTTAACAATGTGCTCTTTTGCAAACGGCTGCAAAGTTACCATTTATTTATCATATTAGAAACTTCTTCGGCAATATTTTTTCCGAATTCTTCTATTTTCAGGGTTCCTTTGTCGCCTTCGCCCTGCTTGCGGACTGCAACTTCACCGTTTTCAGCTTCTTTCTCACCTACAATCAGCATGTAAGGAATACGTTTCATTTCATTGTCACGAATCTTACGGCCGATTTTTTCATTACGGTCATCCACAATAGCACGAACATCGAATTTTCTCAGTTCTGCTTTCACTTTTTCCGCATATTCATTGAATTTCTCAGAAATAGGCAGAATAGCTACCTGGTCAGGAGTCAGCCACAGGGGGAATTTACCGGCAGTATGCTCAATCAATACGGCAACAAAACGTTCCATTGATCCGAAAGGCGCACGATGAATCATTACCGGACGATGCTTCTGGTTATCTGAACCCATATATTCCAACTGGAAGCGTTCGGGTAAGTTGTAGTCCACCTGAATTGTTCCCAACTGCCAGCGACGCCCGATAGCGTCTTTCACCATAAAGTCCAATTTAGGACCATAGAATGCGGCTTCACCATATTCTATTTTTGCAGCCAGGCCTTTTTCTTCGCAAGCTTCAATGATGGCCTGTTCGGCTTTTTCCCAATTCTCATCGCTACCAATGTACTTTTCACGATTCACCTTGTCACGAAGAGAAATCTGAGCTTCCACATTCTCAAAGTTCATAGACTTAAACACAATGTTGATGATATCCATCACGCGAAGGAATTCTTCCTTCACTTGGTCGGGACGACAGAACAAGTGAGCATCATCTTGTGTAAAGCTACGCACACGGGTCAGTCCGTGTAATTCACCACTCTGTTCGTAGCGGCATACGGTTCCGAATTCCGCAATACGCAACGGCAGGTCTTTATAAGAACGTGGAGAATTCTTATAAATCATACAATGATGAGGACAGTTCATCGGTTTCAGGAAATATTCTTCCCCTTCTTCAGGAGTATGAATAGGCTGGAACGAGTCCTTACCGTACTTGGCATAATGTCCGGAAGTGATATACAGGTTCTTGTTGCCAATAGGCGGACACATTACTTCCTGATAATCATAACGGGCCTGGATACGGCGCAAGAAATCTTGCAAACGGATACGCAAGGCAGTACCTTTCGGCAGCCACATGGGAAGCCCTTTGCCCACCATATCGGTAAACATGAACAAATCCATTTCCTTACCTATCTTACGGTGGTCGCGTTTCTTGGCTTCTTCCAGCATAACCAGATATTCGTCCAGCATTTTCTTCTTCGGGAAAGTGATTCCATAAATACGTGTCATCTGCTTGCGGTCTTCCTGTCCTCTCCAATAAGCACCGGCCACAGAAAGCAGCTTGATAGCTTTGATAGGGGCAGTAGATGTCAAGTGCGGGCCACGGCAAAGGTCGGTAAACGCACCTTGTGTATAAGTGGTGATGTGTCCATCCTCCAATTCGGAGATCAATTCACATTTATAAGTTTCACCTCTTTCACTGAATTTCTTCAACGCATCCTCTTTAGCGATGCTCTGACGCACCAATGTTTCTTTCTTTGCAGCCAACTCAGCCATCTTGGCCTCAATAGCCGGCAGATCTGCTTCCTTAATGATTGCTTCACCCGGGTCTACATCATAGTAAAAACCGTTTTCAATGGCCGGACCGATACCAAACTGAATGCCTGGATAAAGTTCTTGCAATGCTTCGGCCAGCAAGTGGGCACTCGTGTGCCAGAAAGCATGTTTGCCCTGTTCGTCTTCCCATTTATAAAGAACGAAGTTTGCATCTTCGTTGATAGGGCGAGATAAATCAATCGTTTCACCGTTCACGCTACAAGCCAATACATCTTGCGCCAGCCGTGAACTGATACTCTCTGCAATCTGCAGACCAGTAACTCCTTCGCCATATTCGCGAACGGAGCCATCGGGGAATGTTATCTTTATCATAATCTTCTATTTGTTTTCTTTCTAGAGGATGCAAAAATAACGAAATCTTTTTGACTTACCCTCTTTTAAGCAAAAAAATGTTATTCTTTTCGTTCTGTAAAGCGTTTTATAATATTGTAAGCCGAGAAAAGTCCCAACTCACCCGCTTTACTTAAGTCCTGTATGCCTTGCCTGTTGTTACCCAGGAAAATATGAGTCAAGCCACGATTGAAATAAGCATCTGCAAATTTAGGATCCAACTGGATGGCTCTGTCATAATCAACAATTGCCGCACGATAGTCTTTCAAGACAGAAAGCACATTACCTCTATTATAATAAGCATAAACAAAATCCGGAGCCAGCTCAATCACTTTATCCAAATCACGTTTTACCATTTCATAATCCGCAGCTTTCACAGTACTCTTCTCTCCCGAATTGTTTTTCAAATCATACTCTTTTTCCATCTTCTGGTATTCCAACTGCTTATAACGGATCAGAGCACGATTGAAATAAGCCGGAAAGAAATGCTCCTCAATAATAATAGCCTGATTCAAATCTTCAATGGCACTTGCAAAATCCTGCACCAGATAAAAATCCAATGAACGTGCAAAACGCTTGTTCACATCATTCGGATGATTCACAATAGCAGCAGCCTGTTCGTCAATGGATGCAAAATGTTTTGTAGCCTGTTCTTCCGTCAGGGGGGCTTCCTCATTAGTTATAATCAGACGACCGGGAAATATTTTCTGATTGTTCAATGTCTCAATGAACTTATAGTAATTGACCTGTCGTTTCACATCATCGTGCTTTTCATAATAGGTAAGCACAAACATAGGCTGGGGAACGATATTCACATTCTTATCCTGCACGCGTCCACGATAATCACTCTTATATTTTTCATCCCCCTCTTCGTTGTCGGCAACCACAATCTTACGATAGTTGTTCATGTTTTTATCGGACTTCTTGCGGGTTTTATTATTCTCCGTATTATCGGCAGTCTGCTTATCAGAATCTACTCCGTTCTGTTTATCCAGTTGCGCTTTCAACACTTTGAACTCATCAGCATCAGCACCTTTCAAGTCTCCCATTTTCCTACGTGCCTGCGCCCTATACTGATATCCCAGCAAGAAATTGGGATATTCATTTATCACCGTAGAATAATCTTTAATAGCCCCTTTATAGTCTCCCGTCTGATCCAACAACAGACCACGATTGAAAATAGCCATCATATTGTCGGGCTCCATTTCGATAACAAAATCAAAGTCCTGAATAGCCCGGTTGTCATCACCTACTTGTGCACGCAACAACCCCCGGTTATAATGGCCTATGAAGTTATTGGGATCCATATCCAGTGCGATATCATAGTCGCTCATCGCTCCTCTCAGGTTATTCTGATGGTAACGGGCCAAAGCACGATTGATATAAACACCTGAATTTCGGGTAGACAGACGGATGGCATGATCAAAATCGGCTTCCGCATCCTTGTATTTCTGTTGTTGCAGACGAAGAATGGCGCGACTAGCCCATGTATCCGCGTCATAACGATCTATTTCAATCGCCTTGCCAAAGTCTTTTTCCGCAGCCAGCGTATCCTTCTGCTTCAAATCCACCTCACCACGCATCAAATAGGCTTTTGTATATCGGGGGGAAATAGCGATCAGCTTATCCAGATCATTCTTCGCCCCTTTATAATCTTCCTGCCTGATACGGCAAAGGGCCATGTTATGCCATACTCCTATGTTCTCAGGATCAAACTCCAACGCTTTGGTATAATCTTCTATAGCTCCCGCAAAATTATCTTGCTGGATCCGCGCCAACCCGCGTACCTGATAAGCGCTTACCACAAACGGATTACGCTCGATAGCTTCCGAACAGTCACTCTCCGCTCCCTGAAAATCATCCAAGTTTATTTTTGCCAACCCTCTATAGAAATAAGGATCGGACAAATAGGGCTTTGCATTAATCACTTGGTTAAAGTATTGAATCGAAAGGACATAATCCTCAAAATAAAGCGCATTACGCCCTATTGCCATCACCCTGTCCGTGTTTATCTGGGCCGAAGCCAGTACAGGAAACGTTATTAATAAGGTATAGAGTATCCGTTTTATCATTTTGTATTTATATAAATACGATTTTCACCACAAATGCATTATCTGTGGTGCATGGATCAAAGTTTCGGAATTATCATTTTATAGTTTTAACCTTATAGGAACAACGTACCTTGCCTTTCAACATGGCACCCAGCTTTCCTTTAATCATCTGTTTGCGTAATGTAGACAGATGATCTATGAACATTTTACCGTCCAAATGGTCAAATTCATGCTGCATGACTCTTGCCAGATAACCTTCTACCCATTCATCATGTTCCTTCAATTCTTCATCCAGATAGGTTACATGAATACGATTCGGACGTTTCACCGCCTCGTGAATCCCCGGCAAACTCAAGCAACCTTCTTCCATGCTGACTTCTTCTCCACCCACTTCTAAAATATGTGGATTTATATAAGCCCGGCGAAAATCCTTAAATTCGGGCAATTCATCAGACATTACATCCAGATCTACAGTTACGACACGAATAGGTAAACCTATTTGCGGAGCAGCCAACCCTACCCCATCTGCGCGATTCATGGTTTCAAACATATTTGCTATCAACTCTTTCAAATTAGGGTAATCCGGGGTAATATCTTCTGCTTCTTTACGCAACACCGGTTGTCCATACACATAAATAGGTAATATCATTTTCTTAATCTGTTTTATTTATTAAATATTTTTTTCGACTCCAAATAAGACTGCAAAATTATCGTAGCACTGATTTCATCAACTAAAGCTTTATTCTGCCTGTCTTTTTTTTTCAGGCCTCCATCTAACATGGCTTGGTGAGCCAACACGGACGTAAATCGCTCGTCAACAAACTCTACCGGTATATCCGGCAGCTTTTTCTTTAATTGATTGACAAACGGAACAATATTACGCATATTTTCCGACTCTTGATTATTCATTTGTTTGGGATGTCCTACAATGATGCGTTCCACAGGCTCTTTCTCCACATATTTCAGAATAAAGTCCAGTAGTTGGTGTGTGGGGACAGTCGTTAACCCGTTTGCAATAATCTGCAAAACATCCGTCACAGCCACACCTGTGCGCTTTTTACCATAATCTATTGCTAATATTCTACTCATATAGTTTGCAAAAATACAAATTTATTCCATACCTATTTTATATGGAGGATTTAAAATATATTTTTTCAACTGTTTTTTCACAGAAACACTTCATTTAGCTTAAATTTGTTTGGTATTTAAAAAAATGTACTTACTTTTGCACCGAATATGTGGTTTATTGTAAAAGACCCACTATAATAAAAACAGAAACAAGGTATTTGTTATAAAATGAAAAAAAAGAGCTCTTACAAAGGAGTTTTACAGGAATATTTGTTGTATTGTATAGCGATACTATGCTTGGCAGTGATTCCTTCAGCAGGTTTCGGTCAATCGACAGGTGAGCGAACAACAGATAACCTTGTAAAGATGGGGTTCGAAAACGTGAGATGGACAGATACTCCCGAAGAACGAGTTTATACAGTGGAGAACAGCGCTTACAAGATTCAGGCATTGGGCATCCGGAAAGCTATAGAAATGATACAATCTACAGGACTTCCTGCCGGAAAACCTTGCAAACTGATTGTTACCCACTACAATGTGCCCCAAGTTTCATTGACCTATCAGCCTGTTGCCGGTGACACTGCTACAATAAGCGGTGAAGATTGGAAAGTAAGTTATGAAGTAGGTGAAAGTTGGGAAAAAGTAAAGAAAGAAAAGAAAAAGAACAGTTCGCTGTTTAAAGTAGATATATTGGTATATCCGCAGCTATACTTTAAGAACTATATCATTACACAGATATATCAGGCTTTATTAGAGTTTAGCCCGACGGTAGAGGTATCGCTTTGGCCGGGAATGAAATTTACCGGACAGATTATCCTGCCTGCGTATAATGACGGATATGGAGAACTTGCGGGGAAAGTACGGCCGGGATATCTGACACTGGCTCAGCAGTTCCGCTTACCTTATAATATATTGGGAACGGCAACGGTAGGTTTTTTTGATTATGACACGTATGGTGCCGATTTAAAGCTGTTTTATCCATTCAGGGACCAACGGTTTTCCATAGAAGGAAGATTGGGATATGTGGGATTCGGATATTGGAAAGGTTTTAAATGTCACTATAACGGACAATATACGGGATACTGGTCTGTGGGTGGAAACTTCTACTGGCCGAGGTATAACACACAATTTAAATTGAGAGCAGAACAATATTTATTAAAGGAAAAAGGAGTAAGATTTGAAATGATGAGACATTTTCGTTATGCCAGCGTAGGTTTTTATGCCGTGAAAGCCGAACATGCCAACAGCAACGGAGGGTTCAAGTTTTTCATAGCCCTGCCTCCTTACAAACAGAAAAGGCATCGGTACATACCGAGAGTTTCTACATCACTGGGTACGGGAATCACCTACAATGCTGGAAACGAAAAATATTATTACCACATGCCTTACAGCAATGCAAGTGACAATGTGATGGAAGAAAATAAATTTAATCCATATTTTATTAAATCAGAATTACTTAATTATTAATTTTAACAAGATGAAAAAGAAAAGTTTTTTGAGCGGTATTGGTGCTAAATTGGCATTGGCCGCAGTAGCTTTGACTACAATGGTATTTACAAGCTGCGAAAAAGAAGAATTCAATGTAGAACCGTTTGAACTGTCACCTGCCAGTGCAACAATTCTTGCAACTGTATATGATCAGACAACTGGTGAAAATTTAGGTACACAAACTACAACTATCAATGCAGATGAAAATGGTACGATCGCAAAGCACAAGGTAACAGTGAATTGTCCTTTCTCTCACGCAGACTATTTGCCTGCTGCCCCTATCGAAGTAGAAGTTCCGAGTGTTGCTAAAGGTCAGACTATCCTTGTGCCTGTTATTTTCTACGCACAAAAAATTGCTGCAGCTGCACAGAATGTAACAACTTCTAAAGATGAAACAACAATTGTACCTTCTACTAAGCCTAACAAGCAATCAAAAGAATATGTAGGTACAGGAATGCCTCAAGATGTTGAATATGAAGCTTGGGTGGGAACAGAAGTTCTTAACCTAGAAGACATCAATGCTTACATTGAAACATTAGTTAAATCCAGAGCTATGAGTCAAGACAATGTGATCATAGTTTTGAAAGCTTTGGTTAAAACTTATGACAATATGACTACACAAACCATCCAAGCCAAAATGTCTGCTCCTAAGGGCGCTACTTTTGTGATCAATCCTGTAACTGCTATGACTGAATATGTTATGTCTATCAAGGCTACAGTGGATGGTGTAGAATATATTATTCCTAATGTTAAGATCAAAGAAGCAGGCAACACAACTGCTGAGCAAAATATCTTGTCACACAATCACGGCGGACACGACAATCACGGAAATAGTAGCAACGCAGGTGGTGGTGCAGCTGGTAGATAATCAATCAGCTTTTAATCCACACATGTAGAACAATAATTCACCAAAAAATATAGTAAAATGAAATATAAAGTATTAACTCTGTCGCTTCTGATGGCAGGTGCTTGTGCCGGAACTTTGAAAGCACAAGACACTAACTACTATACTCCGAAATGGAGCGATAACATCTTTGTCAGCATAGGTGGAGGTATCCACGCTATTGAAAACGATGGTTTCAATAAGCTGGCTCCCCACTTCAGCATCTCTTTGGGTAAGTTGATCACTCCCACATGGGCTGTACGTGGCCAGGTAAATGGTATCACACAGCATTTATGCTTGGATAACAGTTACTACCAGCACAACAAGAATTATGTAGGAGCCAACATCGATGCAATGGTGAACCTGTCAACTCTGTTTGCAGGTGCTAACCCCAGCCGTTTCTTCGAAGTTTACGGTTTTGCCGGTCCTATGCTCTCTGTAGCTAAGTCACAAAACGTAACTATCAAGAACAATGGAAGCATGGTTCCTGAAGGCGAAAACAAGGCAAGAACACGTATTGGTGCTTCAGCCGGTTTGGGACTGAAATTCAACATCAACAAGTCATGGGCTATTGATGTGGAAGCTCGCGGCGCCATCGCTCCTTCTATCTTCGGTAACATCAGCAGCCACCGTAAGGCTGAAGGAACAGGTATGCTGACAGCAGGTGTGAGCTACATCTTCGGCGGCAAGAAATTTGCTAAGGTTGAAGACCGTGTAGTAGAAAAAGAAGTGATCAAGGAAGTGGTTCGTGAAGTTCCGAAAGAAGTAATTAAAGAAGTGGTTAAAGAAGTTCCGGGCGCAGCAGAAGTAGCTATCTTCTTCAAGATTGGTAAAGCCAAAATCAGTGAAGAAGGAATGGTTAACGTGAAGCTGATGGCTAAAGGTATGAAAGCTAATCCGAATACAAAATACAAAGTCGCCGGATTTGCAGACAAAGCTACAGGCTCCGCTTCATTCAACCAGACTTTGTCTGAAAAACGCGCTCAGGCTGTTTACGATGCATTGGTTGCAGAAGGCGTAAGCGAAAGCCAGCTTGAAAAGGTGGCTATGGGTGGAACAGACAATATGTTCGGCAAGAACTATCTGAACCGCGTAGTTATTCTGGAAGTAAAATAATCATTGCTACCATAAAACTCTGATAAATTAAAGAAGGGGGTATCGTTTGTTGCGATACCCCCTCTTTGTTAGTTCTTCTCTATCAATAAACCAATTTCACATTGTCAACCCAAAACGTATTTCCGGGAGAGCCGATAAAAGCACCTCCATGACTAGAAGAGAATTGCAGTATCATGTGCGTAGGTATTTCATTGGCTGCCGCCCATCCTGTTTCTTTAATCAAAACACTCTCTCCCTTGCTATTTCGGGTATAGTCTCTCTCTCTCAACCCCATTGTTTCAGGATTATAAGACGGATGCTTGGTTATATCTCCATACAGCACTTCGTATGTAGCATCATTTACCCAGTCATCCGAGTCTTTATCATACTTCATCACCATAGTTCCTACCCTTTTTGCCGTAACATTGCCTTCTGCATCTTCCATACGCTTTTGCAAAAAGAAAACAGTTATTGCGCAATCCTGTCCTTCCACCCGGCCTTTCTTGCTAAATCCTGTCAATCGGATACGATCTTTCTCACCAGACATCTTTACCTTATAATCATAACGGACAGCCTTAGGACGCTGAGTAAAAGGAACTCCCCAATTCATATTCTTCTCAGCATTCTTAGTTCCTGTTATAGGTTCCAACATATCTCCCAGATAAATAGATCCGGCTGCCAATACGGTAATATTCACCACTCCCAATACTTTGACGCTCTCTATATGTGTTTCCAAACGAGCACAATATCCATTGTCCCGTTTATCCCTATAAACAGAATTATTTGTTTTAACAATGCCTACTACCTTAGCCATCACATTAGAGGTTCCCCAAGGAGACCCTCCCATATTCTTATAAGGTTTGTTACCATCTATTTCCTTTGTAGGACCTATCTCATAAAGAAGTTTGGTATTGCCACCTATAACACCGGACTCATGAACCTTACGGATTATCCACTGATCCATATCTCCGTATTTTATAGGTACCACCTTTTCCTGGGCAAAGCCATACAGCGGTGCTATAGCCAAAAGAGCAGCGACCGATAATCTGCCATAATATTTCATACCCTTAGTTTTTTATTGTTACTTAAGAACCGACAAAGCTATAAAAAAAAGCAGCAACTTCACAGTTGCCACTTTTAATAAAGAAAAATAGACTATATTTTCTTCTTAATTTACCAAAAAGAGATCATTAATATACTCTATACAGTAACCATGCTTTTTGGAAATCGCCACGGTTAGGATATTTTGCTTTAAACTCCTCTTTAGCCTGAGTGGCTTGTACACGGTCATCGTATGAAGATGCTATTACGCGGTACATATTTCTTTCGGCATTATAAACCACCTTGGCACTATACCCTTGACCATCCAAATATTGTTTCAGCCCCTCTGCATTCGCTTTCACGCCAAAACTGCCGCATACTACACTGTATGCCTTCAAACCGTCACCCGATACCAATTCCACTTTTTCTTCGCGAACCGGCCCGGCCACAGGAGCAGGCGTCACGGGAGCGGATACTACCGGAGCTGCCTCAACCGGAGTTGCCTCAACCTGCTCGGCAGGAGCCTCGGCCAATTCCTGTTGTTTTGCCTTTTCGTATGCTTTCTTATAAGCACTTTCGCTGGATTTACAGGAGGAAAATGCCAAGGCTATGCACAATCCCATACCTAATACAACTAATTTTTTCATAATTACTTAATCTTTTATAAATTAATACTCTTGTTTAAATTCAAATATATTAGTGCAAAAGTAGCAATATATCAACAGCTTTCACATCCCGAAAGAGGTTAAATTAGGTTAATTAAAAGAGAAACTCCCATTTCCTTTTAAAAACCCGCTAAATAAACAACAAATATCAGTTTTATTTGTTAGATTTGTAAAGTACAAAAACAAAAAAACTATGAAAGGATTAAGTATTTTAGCTGCATTCCTCGGCGGAGCCGTAGTTGGTGCAGCAGCCGGTATTTTATTTGCTCCCGAAAGTGGAGAAGATACTCGTAGTAAAATTGCAGATGCCTTACGAAAAAGAGGCATCAAGCTGAGTCGTGCAGATATGGAAAATCTGGTTGACGAGATTGCAGCCGAAGTAAAAGAATAGGCTGAAACCGAAGAAATGATATTGTCATTCCGGAATATCCGGAATGACAATAATTTTTAATCTAAAAACCTCGCTTATGTTTGCTAATGATAAAAACATTGAAAGTCTGCAACAACTCCTGATCGAATTCAAGAAGTATGCAGAATTACAAAAAGATTATGTTAAACTACATCTGATAGAAAAGCTTACCATACTAATATCTACCCTCATCCTCGTTTTTGTATTATTAGTATTGGGCATCATCGCTTTATTCTACCTATCCTTTACAATGGCCTACGTACTTGAGCCATACGTAGGCGGACTGATGTACAGCTACGGAATCATCACCGGATGCATCCTTTTACTGATATTCCTTATTATTGTTTTCCGTAAGAAACTGATTATTCAACCTATGGTAAACTTCCTTGCAAACTTATTTCTAAATGACAATTGATTATGGCAAATGAAAATACTTCCCAACCTGCTGTCATCACCTTGGAAATGATAGCACAACTCAAGAAAGAGAAACTGAACGAAATTCAACAGTCCAGACAAAACATGTCACAAACCATTCATGAACTATTCGCGCCTGTCGAACAACAGGGAGGCGTAGAAGGTATCATGCACCACGTGCACACAGGAATGGCCGTATTTGACGGAGTGAGAACCGGAATTAAAATCATGCGGAAAATCAGAGGATATTTTCGGAAAAAGAAAAAATAACATATCACATTTTTATTAACCACAACATTTTATTTACATGAAAAGACAACTACTAGGTGTGGCAGCTATTTTGCTGTCAATTTCTACGTATGCACAAGACAATCCGTTATGGATGCGTTATTGTGCCATTTCTCCGGATGGAACCACCATCGCATTTGCCTATAAAGGTGACATCTACACGGTACCTGTGGCAGGTGGCAAGGCTAGTCAGATTACGACCAACCCGGCCCACGACACCAAACCAATATGGAGTCCTGACGGAAAGAAAATCGCTTTCGCATCAGACCGAATGGGAAGCATGGACATTTTCGAAGTAGACAAGGAAGGTGGCATCCCCAAAAGATTGACCACACATTCGGGTAGTGAAACCCCTGTGGCCTATAAGGATGCCAACCATATCTTGTTTTCAGCCAATGTCATGCCTACAGCGGAAGACGCACAATTCCCTTCGGGACAGTTCCAGCAAGTATACGAGGTTAGTACGGAGGGCGGACGCCCTGTCCTCTTCTCTTCCCTGCCGATGGAGGATATCAGTGTAAGCCATACAGGCAACGCGCTGCTTTATCATGATAAAAAAGGATATGAAGACCCTTGGCGTAAGCATCACACCTCATCCATCACTCGCGATATATGGTTGTGCTCGCTAGACGGCAACCGTACCTATCGCAAACAAACTGTATTCAATGGTGAGGACCGTACTCCCGTTTGGGCTTCGGATGACAAATCATTCTACTATCTGAGTGAAGAAAAAGGTTCATTCAATGTATTCAAACGTGACATAAATGGTAATATATCCAAACAAATCACTCACCATACCAAACATCCGGTACGTTTCTTGAGTGCCTCCTCTAATGGAACATTATGCTATGGATATGACGGTGAAATCTACACGGTAAAAGAAGGGTCCACTCCGCAAAAAGTCCAGATTTCCATTGTTACCGACAAGAACGATAAAGATCTTATTCGTCAGATCAAGCGTAGCGGAGCAACAGAAATCGCCCTTTCACCCGATGCAAAGGAAATTGCTTTTGTATTACGCGGAGATGTATATGTCACATCAACAGAATACAGCACTACCAAACAAATCACCAATACTCCGCAACAAGAACGTGACATTCACTTCTCTCCGGACGGAAGAAGCATTGTTTACGCTTCCGAGAGAAACGGATTATGGCAAATCTATCAAGCTAGTTTGGCTAAAAAAGAAGAAAAACTGTTTGCATACGCCACTGATATCAAAGAAGAAAAACTGACCAACTCAGAGATTGCTTCATTTCAACCTCAATATAGTCCCGACGGCAAAGAAGTAGCTTTCCTTGAAAACCGTACTACTATCCGTGTTTTGAATCTGAAATCAAAAGCAGTACGGACCGTGATGGACGGCAACTATGAATATTCATACAGCGACGGTGACCAGTGGTATCAATGGAGCCCTGACAGCAAGTGGATTCTTACCAACTATATAGGCATCGGCGGATGGAATAATAAGGATGTTGCACTGGTCAACGCATCGGGCAACGGTGAAATTCATAATCTGACCGAAAGCGGATATAGTGACGGCAATGCCAAATGGGTATTGGATGGAAAAGCCATAATTTGGGAAAGCGACCGTGCAGGTTATCGCAGCCATGGAAGCTGGGGAGCCGAAGGAGATATCTACATCATGTTCTTCGACCTGGATGCCTACGACCGTTTCCGGATGAACAAGGAAGAACTTGCTTTGCTGGAGGAATCAGAAAAGAAAGACAAAGAGAAGAGCGAAGAGAAAGAGAAGGCTGATCATAAAAAAGATAAAAAGAAAAACCCCAAGAAAGAGGATGACAAGAAGGAAGTCAAACCACTGGTTTTCGACCTTGAAAACAGCCGTGACCGTGTGATTCGTCTAACGGTTAATTCTTCACGATTGGGAGATGCTGTATTAACTCCGAAGGGTGACAAACTATATTATCAGGCAGCTTTCGAAAGCGGATACGATTTGTGGGAACACGATCTTAAAGAGAACAAGACTAAAATCGTCCTGAAAAAAGTTGGTGGCGGAGCGCTGCTTCCTGATAAAAAAGGCGAGAATCTGTTCCTTTGCAGCCAAGGTGGTATCAAGAAAGTTACTGTCGGCAGTGGTGAAACAAAACCTGTAGAATTCGAAGCTTTCTTCGACTATCAGCCATACGGTGAGCGCGAATATATTTTTAATCACGTATGGCAACAAGTAGAAGACAAATTCTATGTAAAGGACATACATGGAGTGGACTGGAAAGGATATCGTGAAGCATACGCACGCTTCCTTCCATATATCAATAACAATTATGATTTCCAAGAAATGCTGAGTGAAATGCTGGGTGAGTTAAATGGTTCGCACACCGGAGCACGTTATTATAGCAACGGACCCACCATGTACACCGCTGCATTAGGAGCATTCTACGACGAAACATACGATGGAAACGGACTGAAAATCAAAGAAATATTGGCAAAAGGTCCGTTTGCCGTGAAAAAAACAGATGTCACTCCCGGTTGTATTATCGAGAAAATCGACGGTACTCCCATCGTGAAAGGACAAGACTACTTCCCGTTGCTGGAAGGAAAAGCCGGAAGAAAAGTGTTACTGGGTATGTATAATCCGGCTACCGGCAAACGTTTTGATATTACCATCAAAGCTATCAGCACAGGTGAACAAAGCAACTTGCTGTACAAACGTTGGGTAGAACGTTGCCGCAACATAGTCGACAAGTCATCCAATGGCCGCATAGGCTATGTACATGTAAAAGGCATGGACAGCCAAAGTTTCCGCGAAGTATATAGCGAAGTATTGGGACGCTGCCGCAACAAGGAAGCGATCATTGTAGATACCCGTCACAACGGCGGCGGCTGGTTGCACGATGATTTGGCCACTTTATTAAGCGGCAAGGAATATCAGCGTTTCGTCCCACGCGGACAATACATAGGCAGCGACCCGTTCAACAAATGGCTCAAGCCATCCTGCGTATTGGTATGCGAGGACAATTACAGTAACGCACATGGTTTCCCATGGGTTTACAAGGAATTAAAGATAGGCAAACTGATTGGCGCTCCGGTTCCGGGCACAATGACTGCCGTATGGTGGGAAAACCAAATAGATCCGAGCATTGTGTTCGGCATCCCTCAAGTGGGCTGTATGGACATGCGCGGACAATATGCGGAAAACCACCAGCTTTCACCGGACATAGAGGTCTACAACGCTCCGGAAAAAGCACTGAAGGGTGAAGACCAGCAGCTGGAGGCAGCCGTACAGGAAATGCTGAAAACGGTGGGAGAAAAGAAATAGGAAAAGGACTTTCCAGCTGAGACTTGACATCCTTTATCAACCATAAAAAGAGCCGTATCAACTCTACTTCCGAGTAATGATACGGCTCTTTTCTATTGACCGGTTACCATCCGTAACTTTTCAGCATGCTTATCTTTACATGATTCCCTGCTTTTCAGCCTCACCCCACTCAGACACACATGCAGATTAACGCCACATCCCGGTATGAAAGACACCATTTCCGACATCGCATCAGCTTATCTTGCCCTTTTTTTCCAGAGGCGTGTCATATCTTCCAAGGTCTTTCCTTTTGTCTCAGGAACCATCTTCCACACAAACAGAGCTGCAAGCACACAGATCACACCATAAAGCCCGTAGGCAAACACCGGACTGAACTCGTACATGGCAGGGAAAGTGGAAGAAACCAGATAGTTGAATATCCACTGGAAAGCTACAGCGATAGCCACTGCCTTGCCACGAATGGTATTCGGGAATATTTCTGCAATCAATACCCAGCAGATAGGCCCCCAGGACATCATGAAGAATGCGGCGTAAACAATGATGGACAGAACGGGAAGAATACCTCCCACCTGGAACTCATCACAAAAGGCAACACTGAACGCACCTACCGCCATGCCAATGGAACCGACTATCAACAAAGGCTTACGGCCCATCTTTTCTACCGTGAATATGGCAATCAGCGTAAAGAGGATATTGACCACACCCATTACCACAGTCTGCATCATACCATCGCCACCGCCACCAATTTTTTCAAAAATACGCGGAGCGTAATAAAGCACCGCATTAATACCGATAGCTTGTTGGAATACGGAAAGCAAAATACCGACTACGATAACTGTCAGCCCGTATGTAAGCAGTTTCTCTGTTTTCTCGGAAGTCACCGCCTTTATCTCAGACAGAATCGTCTTCGCCTTATCCGCTCCATTCACCTTTTCGAGCACGGCAAACGCTTTATCATCCTGATGGGTCATAGCCAAATAACGCGGAGTCTCAGGAACCAAAAACAATAATAGGCCAAATAATGCAGCCGGAACCGCTTCGGAAACGAACATATATCTCCAGCCGTCGGAAACAAGCACCTCATCCGACATGCCATCTTTAATCATATAATTCACAAAATAGACTACCAACATGCCAAAAATAATAGCAAACTGGTTGCATGAAACCAATTTACCACGGATCTCGGAAGGGGCTATTTCGGCAATGTACATCGGACAAACAGCCGAGGCAAGTCCTACACCGATACCTCCGATGATACGATAAAAGTTAAAAGCAAGGATCAATGCAAACGAAGTATCTCCTTTCGGGAAAAATAAAAATTCGGGATAATAAGACCCTAAAGCAGACAGAAAGAACAATAAAGCAGCCAGACGCAACGAATTACGACGTCCTAACCCCGAAGCAAAATAACCGGAAAAAGCACTACCAATGACACAGCCTATCAATGCGCTGGAAGCGGTCACACCATGCCAGAAAGCATCTAATCCCATGTGTGTTTGCAGAGCCTGCTCCGCTCCCGAAATAACAGCCGTATCATAACCGAAAAGTAAACCACCGAGAATGGCTATAAACACCACTCCCATCAGATAGAAATTGTTTTTCTTGTTTTCCATAATAAAAGAATTATAATAGTTTTCGTAATAAATACAATAACAAAGATGTGCGAAATTAATCATTAATACGTAATCCTATTATAATTCTCCGACCATTTTAAATCTTTTTCACATCAAGGGAAAGCAAGGTTATTTCGTCTGAACTGTTCTATGTCTTCCTTTTTTAATCCTATCTTATCCAATGACTTAGGAAGATTATGATCATTAAGATAATAACGCGGACGAATGAGATATTGTATGTTTGCCACCGACAGGCTGTCTGCCCTATAAGGCGTCTGTATCCCTGCCAAATTCAGCATGGTATGAAACACGGAAGCATTTCCCGCCACTGGTTTTTCATGATTCTGCAATATGGCTTCGTGTACTTCCACATTCTCCTCTCTATAGGCTTTGGACAGCCAAATCAGAAATGGCACATGCAGCTGATAATATGACGGCACCGGGGAAGCATGTAAAAATAGTTTCCTATCATCATCAAAAATATCCTCTCCATGATCCGAAGTATAAAGCATAGCCGAAAGAGTGTTTGTCTTCTGCAACAAAGTGATCAAAGAAGCCAGAAAACCATCGGTATAACGGATGGTGTTATCGTATGCGTTCATCAAATACTCTTTGTTCTCATATTTGGCGTCTGTCAGATGATCCGGTTTAAAGACAGACATGGATTCGGGATAGCGTTCTTTGTAATTAAAATGTGATCCATAGGCATGCAGCACGATAAACAATTTTTGATGGCCTGCCTTCAGTTCCTTTTCTATCAGGACCAATAGTTCGTCATCCGAAATATTGGCTCCCTCCGGAGCGTCTTTCTTGATAAACTTCCAGTCAGCTGCCTCCATTCCCAGAAAATCAATAAAAGAATGATTGGGAAGCTGGTTCGAAAAAAATGCGGTATGAAATCCTGCCTCCTTGAAAGCGGTAATGATTCCTTTCTGTCTATAAAGACAGTCATAGTCTTCTGCCGAAGCTGCCGAAAGCAGCATGGGCACACTTTTATGGGTGGTATTAGACTGGGTAAGCACATCGGTGAAAGTTATCAGCCCCTCCGCTTTATCAAGTAACGGAGTCGTGTTCCTTTCATAGCCATAAAGTCCGAAATTACAGGCACGGGCTGTCTCCCCTATCACCAGTACATAAACTTCCGGACTATTTTTATCATGTGTAGCACTGGCATTGAAGGTAAAATTCCTTGAAGTTTTCGCATATCCGGCAGTTTCGCCCGCACGTTCTGCAGCCAATACTAAATTATAGCACACATTAGCCGGATACATTTCAATCTTTACCTGATAATCGCGCTGCACCGCATAGCAGATGACAGTCAATAACATTCCCGCTGCAACGCCGGTCAAGGCATATTTACGTTGACGGCGGATAAAAGAATATTCCAGCGAATTGCTTCGGACCCATGAGAAACCTCCCAAGGCCAAAGCAGGGATATAAACAACAAAAACGCCAATTACAGCTGGCAGCAAATTATCCAACAGCTCCATCGCCTCTCCGGAATTAGTGGTTGCCAAATTCAGGAACATATCTACCGAAATGATAGAACGCCCGAACAGATACAGCAATACCAGCTGGAATGCCGCAAAGAAAACAAACGGAAACAAGATCCAGATCGTCTTTCCGGGTTTACGCCCCCATGTCATGATCCACCCATAAACCGACACCGGCAGAACGACATTACAAATACGTGCCAAAAGTGTCATTTGCTGTTCTGTAAAAAACAATGCCACATTGGGAATGGCCAAGACAACAATGAACCATACGAACAATCGTTGTGACTCACAACACCACTGAATAAATTCTTTAAAATGCTTCATTTATATTAAAGATAAAACCAGACTGTCCATTTTTACCAAATCCATAGTCCAGACGAACATTCACATTCTTTTTAAACTCCCAACGATAACCTATTCCATAATTAGGCAACACCCTGTCCATGCGCAGAGCACTGAACTTATGGAACACTGTTCCGGCCCCTATCCAAACCACAACGCCATTACGTTTCCATACATGCTGACGCAATTCCACCTGCCCCTCCATTTTATGCTTGTCACGATAACGCCCCTCGTAATAACCACGCATGGAATACGAGTTTCCCAACAGCGCCATCATAGCCCATGACGGATGGCCGAAGTTAAAAGTGCCGCGGAGTTCTCCTGCCAACAATCCCCCTTCCCATACCGGATGATAATAACTGGTACGCAAATCCGTAGTACTGAAGGCATAATCGTTTCCTAGAAACCTGGGACGGAAACACTGGGTTAGATTCAAATAATATCCCTTATGGGGATTAGTCAGCACATCGCGCGAATCATACGCCAAAGAAAAGCCCACTCCATAATTAGCGGTAGTAAGATCCATACCTTCCAGTAATTCGGGGCGTTCCATATTCTTGCCATGCACATAATCATAAGCCGCCATAGGGCCTATATATAAATTATCCGCTATCCGAAACAGGAAACTGGCTTTAATTTGTGCCTGCCAGCGATCCAAATCGGATTCATTGGCATCCACATTACCCCTATCATAGCCTATTCCCCAAAACTTGGAAGGAAAGGAATAAAAATAAAGGGTATAATCCAGCCGGTATTTGTCCTGTGGAAAGATATGAGTTCCGCGCACTCCCAGCATATAGAAACCAACAGTGGAAACATCTCCAAATAAAGATACATTGGACGAAGGAAGAAGCATGTCGCTTCTGTCGGCACGATAAAGCCCTGCCGCCACCAGTCCAAGCCCCAATTTGGTATCCGTACTGTAATGCGGTCCGCCAATAATACTGAAATCAAACTTCTTATGATTCTTATTTTTATTAGCGTCATTAAAATAGTCCAGAAACTTTTTGAAAAAAGTCTTTTTCTGTACCATGCTGTCTTTGTGCTGCGTTGTCGTATCTTCAGGCAAATAAAACAGACCACCCTCTTGTGGAACTGCCAAAGTCACATCTGCCATGCATATAAAGATTACGATCAAAAATGATATTTTCTTCATTGTAATCTATTCTTTTTTCTACTGTAAAGAAAGCCTTTGCAGTAAACATAAACTGATAAAAACAAATAAAGCAGATCTGGATACAAAGATAGCCAAACCTGCTTTATTGTGACTTTTTTATATGATAAGAATCTGGTCTGAATTTACCTATTTCTGTCCTAAATACCTTATACCGGTCGCTTTTCTGTAATCAGCCAACGCAATCTTTTGCTCATAATAAGATTGGATAAGGTTTGTATATGCCTGTATCCACGTCAGCTGTGCAGAAAGCACATCCAAAATAGTCAACTTACCTTCCGTATAACTGAACGTATTCAAATCCAAATTCTCTTCCGCCAATTTACAGTTCTCCTCAGCAATACGTATCTGACGGGTATTCTCTGTCAGCCTCGTCCATGCCTTCGCCACTTCTTTGCTTATCTGGTCTTGCTTATCTTGCAATGCATACTGCTTGCCCAATAAAATAGCCTTCTGCGCAGCTGTCGATTTAAAGCGGGCTCCCCAATGGAAAATCGGCAATTTAATAGAGGCATACACATTGCTATTAAACATAGTTTCGCCCGAAATGTTCAACATCTGTGTTCCCCATGTCTCTTTAAAACCGATAGAAAGAGAAGGGTTGTACTTGGCGGCAGCCAGACTCACCTGTCTTTTCTGATAGTCCACATCCAATTGTGAGATAGCATAGTCGGGACGCACATTCAAGGCTGTTTCCGCTCCTATAAAGGCAGGCATGGGCAATACGGTAGAAATAGAATCCGTCAAATCCATTTCAGCCAGCGGTTCCACCCCCATCAGCACATTCATATTCTGCAAGGCGACCTGATAAGACTGATAGCTGCTGGAACGTTGTAGTTCAGCCTCTTTCAAACGAGTTTGCATCTGAATAAGCTCCGTCTTGCTGATATAACCATCATCGTATTTATCTTGTAATACCTTGGTCAATTGTTCGATTGTCTGCACATAACGACACATTGTTTCATACATTTCTTTCTGTGCTGCTGTCCCCCAATAACTGGCTTCGGCAGCATAAATAATGTTATCCGTAGTCAGATCCACCGACTTATCAGCCATCTGAGCCTGGATTTGTGAAGCCTTATAGTTGTGATAAATACTTCCACCGGCATAAATAGGTTGTGCCACTCCTACTTCGGCACTATATGAGTCATGCTCCATAGGAACAGCCATGCCACCAAAATCCATCTCATACTTGTTGATACGATACTGATAACTTCCTGCTGCATCGATTGCCGGAAAAAAAGCGGTCTTTGCTGCTTTCATGGCCTTCTGCATGGCTGTACGTTGCGCCATGCTCTGTTTCAAAGTCTGACTATAATCCAGTACTTTTTGCTCAAAAGTAGCATAATCCACAACAGTCTGAGCCAAAAGTGTACTGGCAGGCATACAAACCATACCAATGATATATATAATTTTAGTTTTCATTATCTGTCTGCTCTGATTTTAAAGAAAATACAATAAGTTACAGGAAGAACAAAAATGGTCAGCACCGTCGAAACGAACAAACCACCCATAATAGTAGCAGCCATACCTGCAAACATGGCATCACCCAACAAAGGAAGCATTCCCAGAATGGTGGTTCCCGAAGCCATAGTCACCGGAACAATACGCGTCTTGGTAGCCTCGACTACAGCAGATACCGCTCCTTTCCCTTCCTTCAGCTGGAGTCCTATTTCATCGACTAACACAATGGCATTCTTTATATTCATACCAATCAATCCCAACAGACCGAGAATGGCAAAGAAATCCATCGACTTGCCAAATAAGATCAATCCCCATACCACACCAATAAACACCAACGGCAACATGAGCATAATCAATATCGGTTTACGGTAATTGCTGGGAAAAAGAAACAACAACACCACATAAATCAGTAAAAAGGTCAGCGGAATATTCTTTGCCAATGCCGCATTACTTACATCCTGTGTTTCTTGCTCGCCAAAATACTTCATCTTATATCCTTCGGGCAACTGCATCTGCTCCTGCACGGCAGTCAGCACCTGTTTGAACGCAGCCATCGTATTGGCTCCACGTTTCGGCTCACATTGCATCATCATGCAACGCTCGCGGTTGAAGCGGCGAACCACATTATAATCATATCCCAAAGAGAAATTATCAATCACCTGCTCCACCTTCACGGAGTTTCCTTTCGTGCTGAATACAGGCACACTCTTCACATCATTCAAGTTCATTGTCTCCACATCCTCGTCTTTCAACAAAATAGGCAAGGAAACATCTCCCTCACGGTATTCTCCCAAAGGCAAGCCATTGGTAGCCGTACGGAATGAATTGGCAACCTGCTGACGGGTAATCCCTAAACGCAAACCTTTCTGCTGAGAAAACATCGGTTTCCACACAGGAACCCTATCTCCCCAATTGGAACGGACTTCCGTCACCATATCACAATGACGCGCTATCTCTTTCGCTCTTTCAACTAATGCGGTTAATGTATCAGGGTTTTCGCCGATAAAACCGATCTCAATAGCAGCTTCCGGCACAGGAGACAAGGCAAAAAGTGCCGAACGGGTAATGATATTGGGAAAATTCTGGGTCATGTGGTCATAGAACTGCTGTTCTACTTCGGCTGCATCTTCGGGATTCTTGGTTTCCACCATTACATTGGCATAGTTGGATTTAGGTCCAAACGAAGAACTGGCCAAATAATAACGCAATGGAGTGCCTCCCAAAGTGACAGAATAAGATTTCACCTTTTCATTATTCTTTAGATAATCCTCTACCTTCATCACATCCTGATCTACCGCATGAATGCTGAATCCTTCGGGAAATACCAAATCAGCACGGAAATAAGGTTTGTTCATTTTCGGGAAAAAACTCTGAGGCATAACAGACATAATGACCAAAGAAAGCACCAAAGTTACAAAAACGGTAGTCAATGTCACAAAGCGGCGTTTGATCAACAAAGTCAGAAATTTCTCGAACTTATGATAAAGTTTGGTATCATAGGGATCTTTCCCCTTATCACCGGGAGCAGCTTCTTTCAGAATGAAATTACCGAAAGTTGTAGTCTGGCATAAAGCCAAAATCCAACTCAATCCCAAGGATACAGCCAATACAATAAACAGAGGTTTTACAATCTCGGCCACGGATGCCGGTGCCAGATACAAAGGCAAGAAGGAACAGATGGCTATGAAAGTTGCTCCCAACAACGCCCATTGCGGCTTGGTAGCTCCATCTATCAATGACTGATAACGTGACTTTCCACGCTTGATTCCGATCTGAGCATTGTCTGTCACCACAATGGCATTATCTACCAACATACCCATCGCAATGATAAACGCAGCCAGCGAAGTACGATTCAACCCTACTCCCCACATCAGCATAATAAGCAAAGTACCACCTACCGAGAAAAGTAACGAACTACCAATCAGCATACCGGCACGCGCCCCCATCACCAAAAAGATAATCAGGATAACAATAACCAGTGATTCTATCAAGTTCAAAATAAAACCATTGTTTGCCTCATCGGCAATCTTATCTTCGGGGTAAAGCGAGTTCAATTCAATTCCGATAGGCAACAACTGCTCTATCTCTTCCAATTTTTGGTCTACCGCTCTACCCACAGCCACTACATTATCCTTTGCTCCACTGGCCACACCGATACCGATGGCTCGTTTGCCATTAACACGCATCAGGGTTGAAGGCGGATCATAGTAACCGCGTTCCACTGTAGCAATATCCCCCAAGCGGACTTCCCGTCCGTCCTTACTGATAATCAACTGGTTCTCTATGTCTCCCAAACTAGTATAAGTACCTTCCGTACGCAAACGTAATTGATAAATATCTGTCGCTATATCCCCGGTGTTTACCTGTACATTCTGTTTTTGCAGAATACCCATGATAGAAGTAGGGTCAATGCCTAACGCCGAAAGTTTGGAAGTAGATATTTTAACATTAATCACCTCTGTCTGCTCACCATACAACATCACTTTCTGTACTCCTTCAATCGGGGTCAACTGGGTACGGATACGTTGTGCCCAGGAACGTAAATCGGTGTATGAAAAGCCATTATCTGCCGTCAGAGCGTAATAAATGCCATACACGTCACCAAAATCATCATTTACCGTAATGGTAGATGCCCCACTGGGCAATTTAGGCTGTATATTCGCCACTTTACGACGCAATTCATCCCATTTCACAGGCATATAATCCGGATCAATCGTAGGTTGAAGCTCGATAGAAATTTTGGACAGCCCGAAATAAGATTCCGATTTAATCTGATAAACGTCTGTCATAGACTGAATTTCACGTTCAATCGGCTCTGTAATCAATTTTTCCACTTCATGCGGATTCGCTCCCGGATACTGGGTAACCAACACCGCAGTCTTTATTACGAAAGGTGCATCTTCTTTCTTTGGCAACTTAAAGAAGGAGATTACTCCACCTATCAGCAAAATAGCCAAAAAGAAATAGACAACCTTACGGTTCTCCAAAGAATATTTCGGAATATTCATGATGTGCTCTCTCCCTTTTTTATTCAGTTAATATTTTTACTTGCTGGCCGTCTACCAAATAAGATGCTCCTGCAGAAACCACTTGTTCACCGGCTTTCACATCTCCGGTAACAATTAAATCATTACGTCCCACAATAGTACCTTCGTCATAGACTTTGCGTTGTTCCACTTTCTGTGTAGACGGATTATAAACAAATACTTTCTTACTGTTCAACGTATTATCAAATACCACAGCCGATAAAGGAACCGTAATTCCCTCTCTCATCACTTCATTCTCAATATTGACAATGACGCGACATGAGAAACCTACGGATACCTGATATTTTTTCAAATCAAATTCAGGATCGTCAATGTAAAGGAATACCGGTACTCCGGCACCATCCGGTGAAGCCTCTACGTATTCCTTTACTTTTGCCTGAAACAATTTTCCTTTGTATGCATCGAACTCTACATAAATAGTACCTGGCGAAGTGATGTATGATATATTATTTTCGGGAATAGTAAATTCCACCTGCAATTTGGCAGGATTTATCAGACAAACCACTCCTTGTCCCGACTGTACACGCTGATAGTTCTCTACGTACTTTTTCTGGATAAACCCATCGAATGGAGCACGCAACTTCGTGTCATTCAATGTATTTTGTGCATTCTCGAATGCGGACTTAGCATTAGTGTACGAAGCTTGAGTCGTTTCAAATTCCTGCATGGAAATGGCATTTTTCGCCAATAACTTCTCTGCACGTTGCATCTGTGATGCCGCCTTTTGGAAAGAAGCTCTTTTAGCATCATAATCCAACTTGTAATCTGTCGGGTCAATTTCGGCCACTACCTGCCCTTTTTTCACCCGTTGTCCTTCCAGCACATTCATTGCTACTAAGGGACCGGACATTTTAAAAGCCAAATCACTGAACTGATCAGGCGACACAACACCCGAATACGATTTTTCAATCCTGCTCAACGAAACCACTTCCGTCAATTTAACGGGACGAGGGCCACGTTCCTGGGCAGGTTGCTGTCCGCACGAACAGAACACCGCCACAATCATTGCCACAATAGACAAATTTTTACCTTTCATATATGTTTTTTTCACTATTAATTTCTGCTGCAAAGTTCTTACAATTATTAAACGCTTGCAAGTGCCAACAGTAAGATATAATAGTCTATTTTTAAGTATTTTTTTTGTTTTCCACCTTAACTGCTCTATATTTGTGGTGTAAAATCAAAACTTTCTTTATTTTTATGAAGCATATAGATGACATTAGCCTATTCAATACCGACAACGATTTCATTGCAGAAATTGACATGACGGGAACATTAGGACGCATTTACCATTATCCGCAGCGGATGAATGGCTGCTTATTTGTTCTGTGCCTGCGAGGCGAATGTGACCTGACAATTCACCTGTCCGAACATAAGATACAAAAGAATGACATTGTCACCATTCTACCCGAAACTTTTGTGCATGTCCATCAGCAAAGTCCGGACTGCCGGTTATTTCTGGCGGGATTTAACAAAGAATTATTGAACGGAATAACCTTTTTCAATTCCACCATAAACTATCTTTCCGCCCTGATTGACACCCCCATTATCCCCCTACGTCCCGAAATAGCTGAGTTGTTTCAAGACTACTTTATGTTGCTGATAAAAACGAAGCGCATAGGAGCCAAGCCGCATCAAGACATAATCAGTACCATTTTTCTTTCCATATTACATGGCGTAGGCAGCATTCATCAGAACACCAGCGTTACTACACGTACTTTTAATCGCGGAGAAGAAATAGTGAAACGTCTGGTCCAATACATTATCAAACATTATACGAAAGAACGGAGCGTGGCTTTTTATGCCGATCTGCTCCATATATCGCCCCAGCACCTCAGCACTACTGTTAACAAGGTTACGGGGAAGACCGTTACAGACATCATTGCCAAACTGGTGATAACGGATGCGGAAGCTAAACTGAAATCTACCGATCTCACCATTCAGGAAATAGCCTATTCACTTAATTTCCCGGACATCTCTTTCTTTGGAAAATATTTTAAAAGATATACCGGCATGTCACCGAAACAGTATCGGGAAAACGGATAGTGAAAACAGGCTCGTCACACGTTAGTACGTGTAAGGCCACACATTAGTACGTGTGAGCCTACACATACTAACGTATAAGCCTACACATACTAACGTATAAGCCTACACGTACTGACGAAAAGCACACGTCCGGAGGCACCTTATTCCTTTATAAAAAGCTATAAGTTTTTCGGTTTATAAATAGCGTTCCACCAAGTCGCATCATCCTGCAACCATTTGGCAAACCAGGCAAAAATTGTATTCTGCCACTGAATCCTCTTGCCATAATCCACTATATGATGATCTTGTCCCGTTACCGCCACAAAAGCCGTTTCGCGTCCCAGCAACTTCAGTGCCGTAAACATCTGGATACTCTCTCCCACCGGCACATTCACATCCGCATCACCATGCAGGAACAGCAAAGGCGTATGTATCTTGTCCGCATTGAACAACGGACTTTGTTTTACAAAAAGATCAGGATTGCTCCACGGATAACTGTTCGCCATGGAAACTTCACTATACGAATATCCCCAATATCCTTCCCCCCAGTAACTGGTATGGTCACTGATGCCGGCATGAGAGATGGCCGCTGCAAAAATATCGATCCGCGTTTGCAAGTATTGTGTCATGAAGCCGCCATAGGACGCACCTATACAGCCTATTTTCCGGTCATTGACAAAAGCATGCTCTTTACAAAACAGCTTGGTACCTTCTATGATATCCTGTGCCACCCCTTCCCCAGCTGTATTGACGTGGCGGGCGGAGAATTCCTGTCCGAAACCGGTGGCACCGCTAGGTTCTATCACATACACCACATAGCCCAATGCCGCGTATGCATGATGCGGATAGCGGCTTTCGAAATTACGGCTGACCGGACTGCATCCACCATAATAATTCACTATCATAGGATATTTCCGGTTGGCGTCAAAATGAGGCGGCAGGTAATAACGGCCATAAATGGTGTCACCACGCGAATTGGTAAAACTCCAAGCCTTGCATTCGCCCAGCTCCACATCTTTCAAGAGGTCCTTACTTAAATCTTCCAACAAAGAGGATTTCATCTTTTTGGTATTCAGGGTGTACAAACGGTCGGAATTTGAGGCGCTCTGTCCATAATAGGCCATAACCGGAGCATTTTGCGCCAATGAGAATGAATTGACCAAATCCTCTGAAACCTCCAGTTGCTGAATCTTCCCGTCGGCGGGATTCATCCGGTACAAACTGTAACAGTCACGGTTCTCGGCCGTGAAATAGACTTGCCCGTCGGCCTTATTCCACACAGCACGCTGTACGCTGGGATTAAAATCTTTCGTCAGCGGAGTGACTCTCTTATCAGCTATATCCAGCAAATAAAGCTGACCGTCCGTCATACTCGGAGTCTGCCCTTCCTTCACATTTTTCCCTATTCCACCCAGCGATTCAGGCGAGCCGGATACCAATACCTGCGTTCCGTCAGGTGAAAAACGGGCTCCACTGATAAAACCATCTTTATCTATCAGCAGTTCCGCCTGCAAAGTCTGCATATCCAACCGATATAGTGAGAACAAAGTGGTAGGACGCTTGGTCAGACGGCTCCGGCTGGTCATCATCAAGAGATACCGGCCGTCATTGGAAATATCGGCAGCCCAGACATTGTGATAACCGAAAGTCAATGGCTGCAACAAACCAGTCTTCAAATCATATTTAGCCAGATAAGAACGGTTGCGCCATCCCGGCTGGCGATCATCCGGCTCCAGAACTTCATAAATCTCTTTACGTTCTTTCGGTCCTTCCTGGGTCATGGTGAAAAGCAGATAGTCTTCCGTAGGTGCGAACTGGAAATACCCGGCTGGCAATTTATTCACCAGTACGGTCTCCACTCCGGTAAGCGGATCTACAACGATCAGCTGCCTGCCGTCCACCCCTGTACGGGTATAATAATAACGGTTAGAACGAGGCATCCATTGCATGTTTTCAGTACGCTCCGCCAAGACCTTACCGCTGGCAAGTTCAGTAACACGCGTACTGCCGGCCGACCGGCCCCCTACACAAGTCGTACGATAATTGGTAATCAGATATCTGCCGTCAGGGGAAAGTCCTACTCCGGCAAAACGAGTTCCATGCAACACATCCGCCAAAGTATATAGCTTTTTGTTATCCTGCTTAAGTGAAATACTTCCTTCTTGATCCGTATCCACACTCACTTTCAAGGAGTCTGTTTTCCCTGTTTCAGAAAGATATTTAATGACTACAGCATGGGTGGCCGGCTCCAAAGCCAACTCAGTCCCTTCCTGTTTTTTCCCATCTACATAAAGTTGGTATTTTTTCAGCCCGTCAATCTGCAACTTGGCCGTGGCATAACGAGTATTCTCCAACACAAAACCCACCATGTGCAAGGCATATCCCGAATCACTTCCCGGCAAAACTCCGCCTGTAACTAAAGTTCCCTGTTGCAATACGTCCACAGAAAGAGGAGTATCCAACAGACGTCCGGATACAAAAGTCTTTGAATTCACATCCACGCTGTCCACCTGGAAAGGGGCCTGTACAACGTAGGGTCCGGCATAACGGAAAGTAGGAATGTCAATCGTTTCAGCACCTGCCATCACAGTCCAGGCAAGGGCACAGGACAATAAGATTTGTTTCTTCATATTTCTAACAATTTCTGTTACAAATATAAATGAATATCACGAGATTTCCACACCGGCAGAATAAAGAAAATGTTTTTTCTTTAGAGAAAAGTTACTCACCTCGGCAAGGGCGTTAGCCTCAACCGGCAATAGTTTTTCCCACCTTTTCGTTCCAATAGTTTGTTTTGGTTTCCATTTTCGTGGACAACAACTTCCCGTCTTTTCCGGGAAATTGTTGTCATTGCCCTTATTGCATCCGTTCGCCACCACGGCCAGCAGGGCGACGGTTTCATTTTTCTACTCCTTACTTAACGCGTATACACACATCCTTGAACTCACCAACGGCCACCTCGCCGGTCTCGGCATCGTAGTCCTTGTCGTAGTAGAGCAACATCGTGTTGTCGTCCGCCAGTTCCATCCGGGTCAATATGGTGCGTTCGCCTTCATACATGCACAGTTCATCGGTCCGGATGTTGATCCGCCAGTTCACTTCGTAGTCCGATGCCTTGTCTCCCTGCTTCTGGTGGCCAACGACACGTCCGTTGTCCTTGAACTCGCGCCAGGACTCCCAGGGAAACTTGTAGTTTTTCTCGCGCCATTCGCCGTCCACCTTCTCATAGGTCTGCTTGAATACCCACTTGCCCACTACACGCTCGGCCGGTGAGGTTTCCTCGGCGACGCGCTTCATTCGGAAAAAGAATATGCCAGGCACCGGCGTCACGGTTTTGCCGTCGTGCAGCTGCATGGTGTCGGTGCGATACTCCAGTTCGTCGGCGGTAAGGCGGGTGATGAGGGTGGCAGGCTTTCCGGCCAGCGTGTAGGTGTTTTGTTCGTCGTTGGCGGTCCAAGTATAGCTGCGCAGTTCCTGGTTGCCGTCGGGCATGGTGCGTACGTTCACCATCTTGCCGTCGCCTTTGAAACGATAGATAAAGCTGGAACCTTCCGGCTGTATTGTCTCCAGTGTGTTGCCCTGGTCGTCCAGTTGGCTCGACAAGGTGAGTTCCCAACTGCCCACAAGATTATTTTCAATCGGTTTGAGTATCTCTGGTTTGCCATTGCTTTGGCAACCGGTCAAAGCCGAAGCCAGCAGGGCAACGGCAACCGGAAGTACGGATTTGAATCGAATTGTTTTCATCATTTTCTTTATTTTATTTGTTTATTGATAAATAGTTATCTTTTCACTTTTACCATGTGTAGTCACAGTCATCACATTTCATTCTGCTCTTTAACTTTCAAGTCCGAAATGACGGACTCACTTGTCTGATTATTCCAAATTTATCTCAAAATGCTGGTAATCCTTCAGTGAGGTCCAGTCACCGCCCCACTCGAAGCCGGCTTCCGTAAAGAGGCGATAGGCCAGGTCGTTGTGATCTATCTTGTAGGGAATGTCCGTGCGGGTCTCGCGGTCGAAAGCGTATGGCTCGCCGGTGGCAGGTTCGATGTGCCAGGTTCCGTCATCTTTTTGCTTGACGTATGGATTGTAAAGCGGATTGATGTCGATGGCAAGCCCGAGGCCGTGCTTGGATATTTTGGTGGTGGACCCTGTCATGAATCGGAAATTGAACGAGGAGGAGTTGTTGGCCCGCATTGCCGTTTCATCATCGGCATCGTAGTTGTCAATCAATACCATCCGTTCAATTCGATAGCCTGCTTCGTATAGCTGACGGAAGATACCCGTCACCTTGTCGGCAATGGCGGCGTTCACCACCATCTCGCCCCGCTGCGGCTGTCCGTCGGCATTGCGGTGCAGCACTTTCAGGTAGCGCAGTTCCGAGCGGTCCAGCGGGCAGTCCTTTTTCCACGACTTGAGCCACATGCGGCTGAACAGCTCGTTGCTTATTTCCTCTGACTTGAACCAGTTGGCCGGACCGCCTGCCTGCTCAATCTTCGCCTCGTCCACAACGGTTTCCGCTGTCCATTCGCTTGTAGGGTCGGTTTCCGGCAAGGAGGGTTCATCGTCCGAACAGGTACACAGGCCGGTCAATAGCAACAGGCCGGCACAGAAGGTAAAAAAAAGGGTGAAAAGTATCTTCTTCATTGTTGTTGTTGTTTATTATTGAGTATATAAATCCCTAAATGATATTTTCGTCGTTAGCCTTGAAAGTAGTCTCAAAAACCACTTTTCCGGTCAGGGCGTTCGTCACCTGGAAGGTGTAACTGCCTCCCCACTTTTTGTCTTTCAACGTGGCGTATGCTTTCTCGCAGGCTTCGCGCACAGTCTTGTCGCACTCCTCGTAGGTTCCGGTCTTGGAAAATTGAGAATCCGTAACGCCGAGTGCCGTCTTGAAGGCAGACTCAATGGTGTTCATCTCCTGAATGAAATCGAGGTTGGAGCTTGACATCTGAGAGAACCCCATGGAATAGATTACTTCCGTGACTTGATCATCGTCATCGCTACAAGCGGTGAAAGCAGTCAGGGTGATACACATTGCGACAAGCATTGCGAGCTTTGCCGACATTCTTTTGATTACATTACTCATCTGTTTCATTGTTTTTAAAATTAGTAATTAATAATTTGATTATTTGAAATTCATAAACTCCTGCATGGTGCACTTGTAGATATTGTCGAAGTTCGGCGCATTGTAAATCATCACGTGCGAACCGAGCGTGTTGCGGAACATATCCAGATAAAGGTCACGCAGGGCGATGTTCTTGTCGGCGGTGATGCGCTCGATGAAGATGCGCGTGAACCGGTTGGAAAGATACGTCAGCATGTCGTAGCTGAACATATCGGCTTTCGAAGTCTCCAGCTCGTTGGCGGCGGTGAAGAAGAGCATACCGGGAATGCCTTCGGCGGCTTTGAGCACGCTGCCCGAGTAGCAGGTCTCGATGAAGCCTATCAGCTTGCGGTAGCACTTCCGCTCGTGCATGGTCCGGAAGAGGCGGCTCGCCATATCGGTGGTGAGGCCTTGCGACTCCTCGTCCCAGCACAAGGCACCGGGCACACCGTGGCCGCTCCAGAATAAGAACACGTTGTCCTGCTCGCCCGCCTTCACCACGTGGGGCAGGCGGTGGCTGGCGCATCCGGTCAGGATGTCAATCAGGTCGTTCGGGCGGAGGTCGCTCAGTTTGTAGTCAATCTTCACATTCCGGTACACGTTCTCGCCGCCGTCGGTAACGAAGATTTGGCCCGGATAGGGATTGTTGGGATGGTTCGCCAGGTCGTCCTCCATAATCAGCACGATGTGGTCATCGTCATATCCCGCCAGCTTCAGCTGTTGGTAGATGGCAAGGATATCGGCCTGATGACGGTAGTTGCTCCATTTGGTAGAGGCCGCCACGAGCACGGCATAGCAGTCGTTCAATGCCGGATAGGCGATGCCCGTGCTCTCGTTCTCGAACTCCTGCTGCACGGTGTTCACCCAATTCCATCCCGCCAAGGTGGGGTCCACGCGGTTGCCGCCGTTGCTGCCCGTATGCCCCAGGACGGTCACTGTGCCGTCATAGGCAAGCCAGTTAGCGTAGGTGGAGTGCAGCACGTTGGTATAGACCATGGTGTCGAACTCCAGGTTTCCCGTGCAGCCTTCAATGTCGGGGCTTCCCCCTTGCGCCAAAGCAGCAAAGACGCGCGCCATGCCCTCGGCACGCCAGTTGGCTTGGCACGCTTCACGTCCGTCCACCAGTTGTTTCAACGCCTCGTTCATGTCGGTACAGATACCCTGCTCCAGCAAGAAAGCGGCGTAGGCGGTCATCATCAGGGCATCGTACAGTTGCGGCACACCGTTGCTGGGTGACTTGCCGAAACGGCTTTCGTAGAGCGTGGCGAAGCCGGTGTTGGGGTCGGGGCTGACAGCCACCCCTTCAATCATGCTCGGACGGAAAGCGAAACCGTCGGACTGAAGTTCCGTGGAGAAGGCGGTGTCGGAAAAGAGCAGGCGCGTAGTGCCCGTGGATTCTCCTTTGGATGCCTCCAGCACGGCTTCCACCTCGCTGAACGCCGAAGCAGCCACAAGGATGAAGTCGGAACCGTCGGCAAACGCCTCACGGCACGCCTTCTGTGGGTTGTCGCCCAGCAGGTGTACGCCGCGTGCCTCCAATCCCAACTCCTTTGCCTGAAAGGCGAACCAGTCGATGAAGGTCTGTCCGTAAATGTCATCATTGGCAAGGAGCGACACGCTCTTGCCGTGGTAGTAGAGGGCTTTGCTCAACAGCATTTCGCACTGCGAGATGTCGGTTTCGGAGAGTGCCCACAGGAAGTTGTGCTTCTGCGAGAACACCCGGATGAGTTCTGCCGAAGTGGAGAGCGTGAACAGGGTCTTGTCCGTTTTGGCGCATTGATAGGCCGCCTCTTGCGAGTGCGCCGAATGGTAAGGGCCTACGATGGCATTCAGATCGGTGCGCTTGGCAAGCGTTTCCATCAGTTGCGAGATGTTTTCGGTGTTCTCGTCGTACCACTCCACTTCGGGGCGCACGCGCTTCTCCAGTCCGGATTGGGCACGGAGGATGTTTTCCACGGCAAGTTCCACGGTGTTTTCCCATACAGGCTTGTGGGTCTCGTCCAGCGGCAGCACCACGGCTATGCGGCAGGGAGTGCCTTCCGCTTCGGACGGAAGGGATGCCGGTTCGTCGTCCGAACAAGCGACGGCAAAAAACAGGGCGAACACGAAGAGACAGAAAGCCGCTATCCGTGTTCCAAATTTATTCGAGGGTGTCATAGGCAGATTCTTTTTCGATGGCTGTTTCTTTGAATTTCATATAGTCGGCATACCATTGGCGGTAGTCTTTGGAGATGACCAGGTCGGTGTAGCCCTCTGCCAGCCCCACCACGCAGGGCGAAGCGGGTTGTGGCTCGCCGTTGTCCCAGCGGGCGATATACTCCGTCAGCAGGCGGTCGGTGTGCTTCAGCAGGGAGAAAGGCACATCGGAACTAAGTCCCGACTGGTCGGTGTCGATGCCGGGCACTAAAAGGGTGCCGGGAAACTCGCGTGTGAAGCGGTATACCCCCATATTGCTACCTCCGGCAATGGCATAGACGGTGCTGACAGTGGCGGGCACCTCGCCCACTAGCCAGTAGGCGGTTTGCGGAAGGTCGAAGCCTCTGTTGCCGTCGGGGTCGAGCACCCAAGTGAACCAGACGTTGCTTCCGGCATCCTCCACGCCGTGGGTGAGTCCCGCCTCCATCTCGCCCAGCACAGGGTTCCGGTTGTTGGCTTTCATGATGGCCGATTCGGCATGGGTGCCCGTGAAGGTGCTCTGCATCCGTGCCGCCCAGTAGCAGACACCGTAATAATGGATATAGGCGGTATGGACGGGCAGGTCGTCGCGCCGGGAGTCGAGTTGCAGGATGCAGTGACGTTCAGGGTCAATGCGTTCCTTGTACTTCTCCGGCAGGCTTCCATAGACGTTGTCCGTCAGCACCATCAGGGAGCGGTCCTTGTCGGTGGCGGTTTCGAGCCACCGGAGGAAATAGGCTTCGCCCTCTTCAAGGCTTTTGGGCGAGAGGTAGTCGAGGTCGATACCGTCATGGGTGAAGGCATAGTTGGCGGCAGCCGCCAATATCGGATCATTGTAAGAGGCATCGCCCAAACCGTTGGTCGAGAAGAGCAGGCAGAGGGTCTTCGCTTCCTCTTCGGGAAGGATGGAAGAGGTAGCATCATCGCCGGAACAGGCAAGAAGCTGTCCGGCGATGAAGAATAATAGGAGGTTGCGTAGCAGAGAAACCATAAGCTAATGATTAACGGTTGATGGAGATAATGTGCCAAAAGCGGAAATCATCTACTTTCGGCGCATAATACGTCATTTTCCCATCTGCCAGATGGATAGCATAGTAATTAAGGAACTCCCAAAAAGTCTTCTTCTCTAGTTCACCAATCCAGTAGCTTTCTTCTTTTTCCAAAGAAGTACCGGCATTCTGGAAGTATTTCTGAAAGCCTTCAAACTTCCTCCCACCGTCTGCCAAAAGGATATCGCGCACCATATTGGCCTCGGCACGGGTTACATTGGAGAGCGTTAGTCCCTCTTTGACATAAGCTCGAGAGGGGGATGAAGAGATGTGGAGAAGCAATGTAGGATTGCCATTGGCTTTCGTGCGTATGCAGACATACTTCTTTCCGGAAAGTGAATAACAATCTCCCTCCACGAACACGGATTCGCCATTGTCCGGCCATGCGTTTTCGTTCAGAAAATGAAAGGAAGAGACCAAATGAAGCGACGGGGAAACAGAAAACTCTATGCGGGCAATCTCTTCTTCGTCATCGGTCTTGACGAACGTGACCGTACCGGCATTATTTTTCAGCCGTGCCACCACTTGCTGTCCGTTCTCTTCAAACTGCGTTGTTTCAGGGAAAAAACTGCGAAAACGAGCTTGGGCTTCGGCAGCATCTTTCACACCCAGATAGAGCTTGGTAGTATCCGCGTCGTCTAACGGCTCGCCGCAAATGCGATAGAGAAATTTCCCGTTTTCATCAACCTTTATGAGTGAGTTTTGCAGATATTTCACTTCATCAATCTCTACTTCCGTATCGGTGTCGGAGTTTTCCATTTCATCGTCGTCGGAGCACGAGGTAAACGTCAGGCATGCCAAGAGGCATGCCATCGACGTATAAAACAAACTTTTTTTCAAGTCAACCATATTGTTTCAAAATAATTATTCAAACGTCATCATATCGAAGTATTCTATCAGGATAAATTCACGTTCATTGTATTTATGCCGCACATTGTTCCAATCCGTCTCTCCATTTTGTAAGTTCATATAGTCACGTCTGAAGTAAATAAACTTATCTTTGAGTTTGCCATACCAAACAGTGATGTTATCGCCAGCACCCAATCCGGCTGCTTTCAGGTGGCCGGTATATTTTCCCCAATTAGAACGCATAATGTCGCTTACGACCTTGACATCGTTATATGAGGCTAATGTCCGTTCACCAAGGTCCCAATATCCTCTGTAGCGCTTAGGGGAGATATATACCAATATTCCTTTGCTTGAAGAAGTTGCTTCGCGAAGGCATACCCAGTTCTGCTTGCCAATATTTAGAAAGCCAACTTCTTTTACCACGACATCACCCACTGCAAATGGTGAAATCTGGAAAGCATTGTCCTCTCCCCATACCGACAGATAGCGCAGCTCGGAAACATACTTGATTGCCGGTGTGGTGTGGAAGGTGACGCGAGCAATCGCACCATCAGCCTCTCCGGTTGTCGGCGTGAAGGATACGTGACCTTGGCTTTCGCCCTCTTCATTCACCAAATTGGCTGTGATAGCACCATCGGCTTCCTCAAACTTCACGTCAGGAGTAAACAGCCCTTTGAATGCAGTCTTGGCATCCTCCAAGGTTTTGGCTTCAAGGCTGAAGCAAGTGGGATTGGCGGCATCGAGCGGATAGCCTTGCTTGCTGCGCACGAAATTGCCGGATTCATCTACCTCCACCAATGCCTCTTGCAGGCAGGCTTGCTGGTCGAAGTTCTCTACAGCTCCACCTTCGGGCACATCCTCGGGGATATTGTCATCGTCATCGGAGCACGAGGTAAACACAGGGCATGCCATAAGGCAAGCCATCAACAGATACAATAGTTCTTTTTTCATTTGATTTGTTTTTCTTAATGGGTTCATATATTATAAATTATTTTTATAGTTGTTTCAATATATCCAATGAGGGTGCCATGACCTGCTCTGCCGTGGGGTAGCCCACCCCGTCCACTTTCGCGTTCTTCTCCATGTACTTCTCCATTTCCTTGCTGTTCATCTTCTTTTTCAGCTCGTCCAGCGATATGGGCTGCACTTTGGGGAGGAAACGTTTGCTTATCACTGCCCGTTGGTATTCCTCTTTACCATCCATCATGAAATCGAACGTAACGATTACGCCTACCACAAGGTCGGGTATGATGGGGTCGTAGAGCATGTAACTATCGTTCTTGGTGAAAGGCACGTAGATGGCGGGCGACTGGATGAAGCAGTCGTTGCCATACACGGTTTTGCCGGTCAGCGGCTCGCCCCACACATGCAGTTTCTTGCCCAGCAGCGAATAGAGCTTTCCCTTGCCGGCTGTCACCTTTTTGTAGCGCATAACTCCTTCGCGGTCGGAATATGGGGTGTAGGAATTTCCCGCGTTATGTGTCGAATCGAGCGCCAGCGACGGCATCGGCAACTTGAGCGCCGTCTCTCGGAAAGCAGTGCTATGTCCCGGTCCATAGTCGGAATAAACGCCCCAAGTCCAGCTGATGTTGACATTCTTCACGTCTTTGAACACCGGTGAGAGGTTCACCTTCAGGCTCGACGGGTCGGGACAAGTGATAAGCTGCAAGCCCAACTGTGCCGGGTCGGTACTGGTGTTGTAGGTATGTGCTTGGTCGCCCACGTAGGTCACGAAACGGGTGTTGTATCCGGCAATGTAATCCTTGACCACGTAGATAACAGGGTCATCTATCAAACTCCACACGCCCTTTCCCAGATGCGATTTGGAAATCTCGGTCTCTTGCGCCAAACCCACACGCAAGTCGTTCGCGCTTCCATTGGCGGAGATGGAGAATCCGTCCAGCCCCAGGGTTCCCGATGTGTCCATGGTGAGCGAACCGGTAAAGGTGCCTTCGCTCTCATAGTGGTCCTGCTTCCGACCGCTGAACAGCATGGCACCGTTGTAGAGCGCACTGCCGCCGCCCACAAGGGCACCCAGATAGTCACCGTGCATCAGTCCATTGATAAAGTCGCTTCCACCGCCTGTGATGCTTTGCCAAGCAGCCCAGGCGTTCAGGCCGTTGGCGTTGGTGGTGGTCATGGTCATCTTGCCACTGAGATTACCGCTCGACTCCATCACAAGATTGCCGTAGAGCGTGCTTTGGGTATAGCTATTGGATTGGTTCAATGTTATCAGTACATCTCTGCCACTATAAATAACTTCATCCACTTGACCGTCCGCATACATGGTAGGGCGATAATGGCTCATGTCAATGTCAAAAGCTGTCCACCCCACCGACACGCGCGGCGGCTGACCGTCTTGACCTCCGTAGGGATTGACGGCTTGGGTAAGCATCCCTGCCCCTTTCAGACGGAAAGAGGTATCATAATGGATGGATTCTTCCACACCGGTGTGGCTGGCGGGGATGCCATAGAGCAGGCTGTTGTACAAAGCATGGTAAGTAGCAGGTTTGGCACCGCCTTCTATATAAGACTTGAATACCCATTCGCTGCCTGAGCTTACAAGCATTTTGTGATAATCGAAGATGCGGAGAATGCCCAGGTATTTGTTATATACCCCGAAATAGGTGTTCCGCGCCTTCCCGTGGATGGAAGTGAAAGCCATCTCCCAGCCATCTTCCTTTTTTACGTCGCTGACCGTAGGAGGCAACGAAGTTTCGTTGGTGGGAATCCAAGGGGTAGGAAGTACTTCGCCCTGAACGGTAATCTCTTCCATGTTTTCCCAATCGGTGAGGAAGCGCAGATGTTCTGGGTCGGTTATCTCGGCATTGTCATCGTCATCAATCGGATTAGTTCCTGCCTGTTCCACCACCACGAAGGCATGGTCGCCTGCCACCCCGTCCACGCGGACGGAATCGCAACGATACTCCTCTCCCTTTTCCTTAGTCACGGTGATGGTCACCGACTTGTCGCTATCTGCCGTGGATTGTGCATTGAACCAGTAAGGGCTTTCACTGATAGAGGCTATGCCCGAAAGGTTGGGCAAATCGACCTGGAATGTGTTCTGGTCGCTCACCACAGCCGTATAGCGGTATGCCTCGGCAGGCGGGAAACCGTTTTCATCGTCGCTGCACGATGCCATCAGCAGCAGGAAGCCGCCAAGCCATGCCAATGTTGCTTTGTTCATTCGTTTCACTTTCATTTTGTTTATAGTTGTTGTTTTAGAATCAAGTCTGTGACGACACTCATCGCTAGCCGATGATGCCGTTCGTAAAAAACTTAGCCTAACGGGGTCTTGTCCTGGTCGCCATCGGGTTCCGTGCTGCCTCCGCCAACTATTGGTAGATAATTTCTTCTGATATAATGTTTCTGTCTTTTTATATGGGATTAATAATGTTTGCAAACAATTCACAAATGTTTGTGCACAAAATTACAAAGAATAATTTATAACAGCAAAATTGCGCCGAAACTTTTACGAAATTAGCATCCGATTGCCAAAATCACTTCTCCTTCGTCGAAAGATTGCCTCCATCCTTCTGGCATTCCGAAAGACTCATGCCGAACTTCTTCCGGAACCGGGTATAAAGATTCTTGAAGCTGATGGTGCGGTTGAAACGGAGGACACGGGCAAGGAACGCGATGCAGAGCAAAAGGAATATGACGGCAGGGCATAATGATATTGCGGATAAGGATGGAAGCTGACTGACGTTCTATCTGAAGCGCCTTCTCATGACGGTCGCGGGCACGCAAGGCGTCGTTCAACATCTGATTACCTTCATTCCTCAACAGACATGGCGAAGGTAAGGTAAAAGATAAATTCCAAAGGGGGGTTCGGGGCAGGTTGTTCTCCACAAAAATATAAGTGCACCATCGGATTCAATTCATGATAAGGGTCAAAAAAGAGGATATAGATAAAGCCGTTTACTCCTAACATAAAATTGATTGATGGTACTCGATGAAATCTCTTTTATCTTAGTAAAATAATCCTGAGTGTCTCTCAAAGCAAAATTTTGATTGAAATGTTTGTGCAGCAAAGCTATAAAGAATAAGCTATAATGGCTTCACCTCTCCCGGCAAATAGCGCAACTGCAAATACTGTTCCCCCGGTTTCAGATATCCTCCTTCGAACATCTCTTTCCTGATCCGGTAAACTTCCACCCTTTTCAACAAGTAATTTTCTACCTTCATCGGCTGCTTTTTGCACCAGGAAAGCACTTCCAGACTTCCATCGGCATGAACATCCGCATAGACCTTCACCGTCCTTATCGGGGTGCCGTCCACTATCTTACGACCTTTTTTATAATCCACCCACAAAATAGCTTTCGCTTTTTCCCCCTCACATGTCCCCACATGCTCATCCGTTTCAGATACGGTGGAAGGTGAAGAAGTTCCCTTACAACCTGCCACCATACATAAAATCAAAAGAAATAAAAAGTAATACCTTCGTGTTTTCATATCAACCGGATTAGTCTTTTATCTCTTCTATAGGAACAACATCCTCTATTTCAGGCATAACCGGTTCTTTCTTCTGACGAAAACGCAGGATATTTATCAAATCGGACACGCCATAAACAATACTGCTTACTCCCAGAACCAGAAAGGGAACAGTAGCAGCGGTAAACGGATTGAACAATACCACAATACCTGCCGTTAACACCAATACAGGCACCACAAAGAAAGCGGCCGGCACCACCGTCCACGTACGGGCAGCCGACAAATTTACGATCTGGCTGATTCCTGCCAAAACCAGAACAGCTCCTAGTACATACATCAGGCTACTTACAAAAAAAGCCGGCATCACCATCAACCACACCCCGAACAACAGACTGCCTAACCCGATGACGGGAAACATAGCTTCATTCCGCCTGCCGCGAACCAAATATCCGAAAACCGAAAAAAGCCCCGGTACCAGAAACAATACGCCGATAGTGACAACCAGATAAACAATAGCAGCCTCGGGCCATACTACCAGCAGCACACCAATGACCAATGCACAAATGCATCTGATTATAGCATAATTCATTGTCTTCATAAGCCAATCCTATTTAAATTTATTAATGAAGCGAATATACCTATTCTTATCCAATGTTTACGTTTCATACACTCAATTTTAATGATTTATTAACTGATGTACAAAGAACCATTTACCCTGCCGGAATGTTCATTTATAAAACCAATTTAAAGTAATAAGATTATGAATAATGGAAAATTCTTTGCCGGACTGGCACTAGGAGCGTTAGTAGGCAGTGCATTGAGTTGTTTTGCACACAGTAACAAAGGGCGTCAATTGAAAAGAAATGTACAAGATGCCTTTCAAAACCTGAAAGAAGAGGCTAAAGATTTAGCCCATGATGCAAAACATAAAGCAGAAAAAGTAGGCCATGAAGTGGCAGAAAAAGTAGAGGAAGTGAAAGGGAAGATGTATGAAACAGCAAACAAATAGCAAAAAAAGTAAGTTTTTCTTTGGAGTTTAAAACAAAACGCTTACATTTGCCCCGAAATAAAAACAGAAATGATGAATAGAATCTTGGTAAATATATATTGGTGGCGTTTCTTGCAACTGAACAAGTCGTAAGGGAATCGGACCATGTATATATACCTGACATTCTAAAAGGATATTCAAAAAGGCCTGTCGTACTTACGACAGGCTTTTTTTGTAAATGCAACAGACAATCAAAATTAAATAGGAAACAACAATGAAAACTTATCAGGTAAATAAGGAAGGTTATTATGGCGAATTTGGTGGGGCATATATTCCCGAGATCCTTCATTTTTGTGTGGAAGAGTTGAAAAACGCCTATTCCAAAGTATTGGAAAGTGAAGAATTCAAAAAAGAATTTCACCAGCTACTGCACGACTATGTAGGACGCCCTTCGCCTCTTTACTTGGCAAACCGGCTAAGTGAGAAGTACGGATGTAAAATCTATCTGAAACGCGAAGACTTGAATCACACCGGAGCACACAAAATCAATAATGCCATCGGACAGGTGTTGCTGGCAAAGCGGATGGGAAAAACCCGCATCATTGCCGAAACCGGAGCAGGACAACATGGCGTGGCTACCGCCACGGTATGTGCCTTGATGAACATGCAGTGCATTGTCTACATGGGCAAGACGGATGTGGAACGCCAGCACGTCAATGTGGAAAAAATGAAAATGCTGGGCGCCGAAGTACGCCCTGTCACTGCCGGTAACATGACACTGAAGGACGCCACAGACGAAGCAATCCGCGACTGGTGCCTTCACCCTGAAGATACATACTACGTCATTGGTTCCACCGTAGGGCCTCACCCCTACCCAGACATGGTAGCACGCCTGCAATCCGTCATCAGCGAGGAGATCAAGAAGCAGCTGAAGGAACAAGAAGGACGGGAACACCCCGATTTCCTAATAGCTTGCATAGGCGGAGGAAGCAATGCAGCAGGAAGCATCTATCACTACATAGACGATGAACGGGTACAGATTGTGCTGGCCGAAGCGGGTGGCAAAGGCATAGGCACCGGATTCTCGGCTGCTACTATCCAACTGGGAAAAATGGGAATTATCCACGGAGCAAAGACCTTGGTTATCCAAGACGAGCACGGACAGGTAGAGGAACCATACTCCATCTCCGCCGGCCTGGACTACCCCGGCATCGGTCCCATGCATGCCAACCTAGCGAAGCAAAAACGCGCCCTGGCACTCGCCATAAATGACGATGAAGCCATCCACGCCGCCTTTGAACTGACGCGTCTGGAAGGAATTATTCCCGCACTGGAATCAGCCCACGCACTGGGAGCACTGAACAAAATCAGGTTCAAGCCCACGGATGTAGTGGTTCTCACCGTATCGGGACGCGGAGATAAGGACATTGAAACTTACCTGCAAAAAAACGATCCATCATGAACATAGTGATTATAGACAATTACGACTCATTCACCTACAACCTGAGCCATCTGGTAAAGGAACTGGGAGCAGAAGTAACCGTACTGCGCAACGATGCTTTCCGGCTGGAAGAACTGGAACTGTTCGACAAAATAATTCTTTCGCCCGGTCCCGGCATTCCGTCGGAAGCCGGCTTGCTGCCCGAAGTCATCAAAGCATACACCGGAAAGAAACCGATGCTAGGCGTATGCCTGGGAGAACAAGCGATAGGAGAAGCCTTCGGAAGCAAACTCACTAACCTGAGCGAAGTGTTTCACGGCATGCAAACACTGATTTCAACAAAAAACAAAGCAAAGGATTATATCTTTAACGGGCTGCCGGATGAAATATATGTGGGGCGCTATCACTCATGGGTAGTAGATATGGTGGGACTCCCCGACTGCCTGCAAGTAACAGCAGTGAGCCAAGAAGGATTCATCATGGCGTTAAAACACAAGGAATATGACATTCACGGCATCCAGTTCCACCCCGAATCCGTACTGACCCCCGATGGCAAAACCATTATTAGCAATTTTTTAGGTGCCTGACTGCATACATGCACCCATCCCACAAACCAAAAGGAACCAACAGGAGGACTAAAGGTTTTCTTGCCGCTCCCTGCTACTGCCGCCAACAGTGGGTTGTAAAACCCACTATAGGCGGTCGTACAACCCACTACAGTGAGTTATACAACCGCCCATGGGCGGCAGTAATATAAAACAGAATAAAAGAGCTTAACCTGGCGGTACAAACGACTTACCTATATGCCATCAAGGGTTAAAGGAGGCAAACATCCTAATCGTCCTCACGTATCTCTATCACTTTTGTTGCCACTGCATACTCATCAGGCACAATCTTTCCTCCCATCTCATTCGCCCACGCCTGTGTGAACTCCGCACCTATATATATAATAATAGCCGAATAATAAATCCATGTAATGAAAACAATCATAAAAGCAGCGGCTCCGTAAACATTTCCCACATTGGCCATCCCTATATAAAAGGAGATCCCCCACTGCCCCACCAACAAAAGCAAAGTGGTCACTACCGCCCCAATAAACACATCCTTGCTTTTCAACTTTGCATCGGGAAGCAGTTTGAAAATCAATGTAAATACCAACACAGTAACACACACATTCATCAACACCCCCATCGCCTTCACTACATATTCCGCCACATCGGGATGGTGATTCACAAACCTGTTCCCCAGCTCCACAATAATGTTTGTCACGCTAAATGTAACCAACATAATAAAAGCAAATACTAAAATAATAGAAAAAGAAAGCAATCTGTTTTTAATATATTTCAGCCAGCCTTTTTTAGGCACTGCCTTTATTCCCCAAATCGTATTCAGTGAACTCTGTATTTCGGCAAAAATAGTCGTCGCACCAAAAACAGAAACTCCCAAACTGACTACTGCGGCAAAAGAGGTAGCATTCGTCGCCTCTGCACTATCCAAAATAGCACGAAACGATTCAATCACCTCTTTTCCCACCACAGGTTCCAGCCAGACATAAAGCTGGCCGGCCAAATCAATATGAAGAAACACACCTATCGTAACTAAAAGGGAGAGAAAAGGCACGATGGAAAATAAAGTGGCATAAGCCAGCGAACCACTTAAACGCGTCACATCATCGTCCACAAATCCCTGAACAGTATCTTTCAGGATTTTAAGAAACCGGGAAAAAGTAAATCTCTTTTTATGTTCTATCTGAGCTTCCATTAGATCATTGAATGATAAAGGTCCATAATTTAAAGTTCATCTTATGATATATACACCCGAAGAAAGAGATTTGTTCAACAGATCCTCAACATACCATCTGCATACACAGAAAACATTTTGTTATTTTTTCCTCTTATTTTTGTCATACTTACACATAATTACTATCTTTGTGCCAAAACATAACCAGAGAAAATGTATGAAACAGTGTGAGTATCCTTCCGTTTTGTTAATATATACAGGTGGTACGATCGGCATGATTGAAAATTCCGAGACAGGTGCGCTAGAAGCCTTTAATTTCGATCGGTTACAAGAAAACGTACCCGAATTGAAGCGATTCAACTATCGCATATCCTCTTATCAATTCAATCCGCCTATTGACTCTTCGGACATGGAACCTGCCTTATGGGCCCAACTAGTTAAAATCATAAAATCCAACTATGATAATTTTGACGGGTTCGTCATCCTGCACGGAACGGATACCATGGCATACACCGCTTCCGCACTCAGCTTCATGCTGGAAAACCTGAGCAAGCCGGTTATCCTGACAGGCAGCCAGCTACCCATCGGTATGCTGCGCACCGACGGAAAGGAAAACCTGATCACTTCCATAGAAATAGCTGCTGCCAAACATCCGGACGGCACCGCTATTGTACCCGAAGTATGCATCTTCTTCGAAAACCATCTGTTGCGCGGAAACCGTACCACCAAAATCAATGCGGAGAATTTCAATGCGTTCCGTTCATACAATTTCCCTTCGCTGGCAACAGCAGGTATCCACATAAAATATGAATATGACCGTATTCATAAAGCCGACCCCAATCTGCCATTAAAGCCGCATTATCTTTACGACACCAATGTAATTATACTGACCCTTTTCCCGGGCATCCAGGAAAATATGATCAGCAATATCCTGCATACACCGGGGTTACGAGCAGTGGTATTAAAAACCTATGGTTCGGGTAACGCTCCGCAAAAACCGTGGTTCATCGAACTTTTAAAAGATGCCACTTCACGGGGAATCATTATTGTCAACATCTCCCAATGTTCTACCGGAACTGTAGAAATGGGAAGGTATGAAACCGGACTCCACCTGCTGGATGCAGGAGTCATCAGCGGTTATGACAGCACGGTAGAATCCGTTCTTACCAAACTGATGTTCCTTTTAGGACATGGAAAGAGCGAAAAAGAAATACGTTACGAAATGAGTATTCCGGTGGCTGGAGAGTTTACGAAATCATAATCTGTAGAAACTGTGATATAAAACTCAACGATTTTATAACATGTAATCTTTTTGTAATATTTCTTTCATCAAATAGTAATAAAAATACTCCATCTTTGCAATGCTGATCAGAAAAGATTAGTTTTGTAACATAAAAAGATGGATATATGAACGATTACCGCATTTTAGTAGTTGACGATGAAGAAGACCTCTGTGAGATTCTTCAATTCAATCTGGAGAACGAAGGGTATTTAGTAGATACAGCAAACTCAGCTGAAGCAGCGCTGAAGATGGAACCGGCCCGATACGACCTGTTGCTGTTGGATGTGATGATGGGAGAAATATCAGGATTCAAAATGGCGAACATGCTGAAAAAGAATAAAGCCACCGCTTCTATCCCCATCATATTCATCACCGCTAAAGATACTGAAAACGATACCGTAACAGGATTCAACCTGGGAGCCGACGACTATATCTCGAAGCCCTTTTCACTGCGTGAGGTAATAGCACGTGTCAAGGCTGTCCTCCGACGCACCGGTTCCACACCGGGGAAAGAAGTGCAGGAACAATTGCAGTACAAGGGGCTCCTGATAGACACCACCAAAAAGAAAGCCAGCATAAACGGCATGGAAATCTCCCTGACCAAGAAGGAATTCGAAATTCTGTTGCTGTTGTTGCAAAACAAAGGTCGCGTATTCTCACGCGAGGACATCCTGGCTAAAATATGGCAGGAGGAAGTCTATGTGCTGGACCGTACCATTGATGTCAACATCACCCGCCTGCGCAAGAAAATAGGCGAATACGGAAAATATATCGTCACCCGCCTGGGGTACGGATATTGTTTTGAATGCGAATAACCTAACCTGTACTTTTCCATGACTATTGAATTATCCAGCCACGTCCTGTCATTCAACAAGAAACTGTTCCTGTCGGTAATCTCCTTATTCATAGCATTCGCCATCTGTTTCGTGGCATTCCAATATCGCCGGGAGAAAGAATACAAAATAGAGCTGCTGAACACACAGCTCCAGAATTACAACGACCGCCTGAATGATTTCCTCCGTGGCAGGGATACGCTGAATATCCAACAACTGGACGACTATGTACGCAAACATACCTTTGAATATCTACGCGTGACACTGATTGACAAAAAGGGTACTGTAGTTTACGACAATCTGGAAAAAGATCCCAGCCACTTCGAGAACCACCATAACCGCCAGGAAATAAAAGAAGCTATCACTTATGGCAGCGGCTACTCCATCCACAGACAATCGGAAAGCCTGGGAGGTGAATTCTTCTATTCGGCCAAGTATTATCCCAATCCGGATTATATCATCCGTTCGGCCCTCCCCTATAATGTCAGTCTGATGAGACACCTGAAAGCGGATTCCCATTATGTATGGTTCACACTGATAATCAGCCTGATATTAATAATTATTTTCTACCGGTTCACACATAAGCTGGGAATGTCTATCACAAAATTACAACAATTCGCCATGAAAGCCGACCGCAACGAACCGATAGACACTGATATGCAGGATGCCTTTCCCAAAAACGAACTGGGCGAAATATCCCAACATATCATCCAAATTTACAAACGTCTACATCAGGCAAAAGAAGATTTATATATCGAACGCGAGAAACTGATTACCCACCTCCAGATCTCTCACGAGGGTTTGGGTGTGTTCAACCACCGCAAAGAGGAAATTCTGGTAAATAACCTGTTCACACAATATGCCAACCTTATCTCGGACAAGAATCTGAGTTCTACGGAAGAAATCTTCTCCATCCCCGAATTGCAGCCCATCACCCGTTTCATTACAAAAAACAGCGAACACAGTATCGGCAAAGGGGAGAAACGGATGTCATTGAACATAGACAAGAACGGACGTATCTTTTCCGTGGAGTGCATTATCTTTCAAGATGACAGCTTTGAAATCTCCATCAATGACATCACTCAGGAAAAGGAACAGGCACTGCTGAAAAAACAGCTGACACAGAATATCGCCCACGAGTTGAAAACCCCCGTAAGCAGCATACAGGGATATCTGGAAACCATAGTAAACAACCCTACCTTGCCCCGTGAGAAAATCAATGCTTTTCTGGAGAGAAGCTATGCACAAAGCAACCGGCTGGCACATCTGCTACGGGATATCTCCGTACTTACCCGCATGGAAGAAGCTCCGAACATGATCGAGACAGAACCGGTAAACCTCACCACCATGGTGCGGAATATCCTGAACGAAGTAACTTTGGAACTGGAAGAAAAGCAGATCACTGCCCACAATATGCTGCCTGAAGGACTGACCGTACAAGGCAATTCCTCTCTGCTATACTCCATCTTCCGGAATCTGACGGACAATGCCATTGCCTACGCGGGAACTCATATTTCCATTACCATCCGCTGTTTCCGCGAAGACGAACGTTTTTACTATTTCAGTTTCTCGGACACAGGTGTAGGAGTGAACCCCGAACATCTAAGCCGTTTGTTCGAACGTTTCTACCGGGTGGACAAAGGACGTTCACGCAAACTGGGCGGTACCGGGCTGGGACTGGCCATTGTAAAAAACGCAGTCATTCTGCATGGCGGAACCATTTTTGCCAAAAACGCCCCTAGTGGAGGATTGGAATTCATATTGACACTAAGCAAAGAATAAGAAAATGATCTCCATCCGATATTTTCCCCGTTTCACTGTCCGGAACAGAAACACTCAGCCGAAGTGACTTGCATGAGCTTTATTTTATAACCCAAGTCAATACAAAATCAGGATGAGTGACATAGCGAACCCGATAACATTCTTGTCGGGCTGTACGATATTCGCATGCCTCGAACTCCCCCTCTTCCGACAGGCTGAAAGGAAAAATACGAAGATGACGAATGAAATCCACCTCCTCTACTCCCATCAGCTTGAACAGTGCCTCCTTGGCCGACCAATGAAGCAACAAAGCATAAATTTCATCTCCTTCCATCATTGCGGGCTCTTCGTCAGGACGAATAAAACGGGAAGCTACTTTCCGCACTCTGGTTCCATACTGCTCTATATCGATTCCCACCTGACGGGAAAAATGAAGTGCCACCGCCACATAACCGCGAGTATGCGAAATGCTGATATACCTGCTTCCATCCTTCAAATAAGGCTTTCCCGAAGAATAATAACCTATCTCCTTTTCTTCTCCACACAAAGCCTTCAGCAACACACGTACCGACAACCATTCATGCTTCCGTTTTTCGGAAAGAACAGCTAGTTTCCCGCCATACCAGTCTTTATGCTCCAATGATGCCAGCAGTTGTTCCGTTGTTTCATCAGACTTCCATATTCCAAGTAGAAAATCTCCTTCGCTATAAGTACGGTATAAAGGCATAACAACTATTTATTTCTTTTCTTCTTCTACGGGAATGGAAGAGTCTACGGTAACCTTTACTTTCAAAATGCGCCGGGTGCTCATTTCAAGTACCTCAAAATGATAATTCCTATAATCCAGCCGCTCGTGCAACACAGGAAACTCTCCTTTTATTTCCAACAACAAACCGGCCAAAGTATCCGCATCTCCTTCCACTTTATCAAAAAAATCAGGATCAGCTTTCATTATCTTATAAAAATCGGATAGCAAGGTTTTTGCCTCGAATATATAGGTACGGTCATTCAATTTCACATACATACGCTCTTCATCATCATACTCGTCATTAATTTCGCCCACAATCTCCTCAATGATATCCTCCATCGTAACAATGCCCGAAGTTCCTCCAAACTCATCCACAACAATAGCAATATGAATCTTGTTCGCCTGGAAATCACGCAAAAGATCATCAATCATCTTTGTTTCAGGCACAAAGTAAGCGGAACGAACCAATGTCTGCCAACGAAAGTTATCATCTTTTCCCAAATGAGGAAGCAAATCTTTTATGTAAAGAACCCCCTTTATATTATCACGCGATTCGGCATATACCGGAATACGGGAATAAGCATTTTCCACAATACATTTCAACACTTCGGAATAAGGAGTATTGATTTCCAAATCCACCATATCCAGTCGGGACGTCATCACCTCCTTGGCCGTTTCCTCACCAAAACGGATAATACCTTCCAAAATATTGCTTTCCTCTGAAATCTCACTCTTATCGGTCAGTTCCAAAGCCTGTGAAAGCTCATCGACAGAGATGTTATAATTCTTTTTTGCCACACATTTGTTCACCAAAAAGGAAGAACGAACCAGTAATGCCGACAAGGGCGAAAAGAATTTTTTCAAAAAAGAAATGACGGGAGCTGCCTTACGGCAAAACTTCAAAGTGTTCTGTGCCGAATAAATCTTAGGCATGATCTCGCCAAAAAGCAATAGTAGAAAAGTAAGAACAACTGTTATAAGTAGAAATTCCAGAATCACGGAATTTCCAAAGTGTATGGTACTGGCAAAAAAGTAATTGCACAGCATAATAATGGTTACATTAACAAAATTATTAGAGATAAGAATAGTCGCTAATAAACGTTCAGAATCATTCAGCAGGGCACTGATATGTCTGTCTGAAGCATGTTTTCCTTCCTCTATCTCATTTAAATCAACAGGTGAAAGGGAAAAAAAAGCTATTTCCGAAGCAGACACAAAGCCTGATGCATACAACAATATAACAGCTAACAAGATAGCTACAATGGCCCCTAAGGTAGGAGCCGTTACGGTTACACCGTCAAATAAATCCGCCAAATGGCATAAATACGAGTCAGGGTCCAAGGAATCTGGTTTTAGTTAAACATCAAGTTCTCTTAATTAAAAAGGTAAATCGTCTGTCAGGCTATTATCCGAAGCTTGCTGTTGTTGCGAAGCCGCTTGCGCAGACGTCTGCTGCCGGGATACCGCTTGTGCCTGCGGTCCATATCCCGTACCCGGTTGCTGTGAAGCATTACGAGGGGTCATCATCTCCATGTTATCAGCAAAAATCTCGACAATAGTACGTTTTATGCCATTCTGATCATCGTATGAACGGCTGCGGATTTTTCCTTCTATGTAGAGTTTATCTCCCTTACGGACATATTTTTCCGCAGTTTGAGCCAGTCCTCTCCATAGCACGATATTATGCCATTCCGTGCGTTCGGGAACCTGTGTTCCGTTTTGCAACGTATAGGCACGATCAGTGGTAGCCAATGAGAAAGTAGCAACGGCAATGCCGGTATCCAAATATCTCACATCAGGGTCTTTCCCGACATTTCCAACCAAAATGACTTTATTTACTGACATCCTATTATTCCTTTTTAATTATCAGGCTTCAAAATTAGCGAAAAAAACTGATTCACCAAACGCGATACGGCAAATTTATGCAAATCTTCCACGCTTATTCTCTGATACTTCGCAAAAGAAGCCGAATTCTCAGGAAGGATCACCTCATAAAAATTTGCGTAAATCACCCGATGGGACAACACGTGCTTCACCCCTTTCCGCACCAGCCTCACCACAGGCTCCTCTCCCCGAGCCAGCATCCTGCGAAACTGCGGCGATGCATACAGCTCCTCCTCCGTCCACTCACGGTCTGTTTCTATCAAGGGTAGCTCATACAGATTTTTCCATATATCATTCCCGCTACGTTTATGTATAAAGGTATGCGCGCCCATGCGTACATATATATAATTAAAAAAACGGCTGGTTACCTTGGTCTTATGCAACTTCACAGGCAGGGAGCCGGCCAGCCCTCTCTGATGCGCCACGCAGGAATCATTTAGCGGACAAAACATACAACCGGGTGCAGCCGGAGTACACTGCAAGGCACCGAAATCCATGATAGCCTGATTGTAGAGGGCAGGATGCCCACGGTCCAGCAACTCATCGGCAGCCCGGGCAAACAGCTTCTTTCCCTCCGTCGAATCAATGGGGGTATCAACACCCAGCCAGCGGGACAACACCCGATACACATTGCCATCCACCACAGCGTATGGCATACCGTAAGCAAACGAACAGACAGCCGCCGCCGTATATTCCCCCACTCCTTTCAAAGCACGTACCCCGGCGTATGTCGTAGGAAAGCCTCCTGCCTTCGCCATACTTCTGGCCGCAGCATGCAAGTTTCTCGCACGGGAATAATATCCCAGCCCCTGCCAATATTTCATCACCTCATCTTCGTCGGCCGCAGCCAAAGCAAACACATCAGGAAAACGAGCCACGAAACGTTGATAGTAATCATATCCTTGAGCCACCCGGGTTTGTTGCAGAATGATTTCCGAAATCCATATCAAATAGGGATCTTTTGTCCTTCTCCAGGGCAAATCACGTCCGTTTTCCTTGTACCAATCTGTTATTTTCTTGCTAAAATTCTCCATATCAACATTATATAAATGTACATTCTATGCAATATTTCCGCAAAAATAAACCAAGAAAATGAAAGAAGATGCTTTTTTTAGGAAATTTATTCTGAATATATTTCTTAAAGAGGGAGAAAAGCTATATATTTGCAGTCCAAAAAATTAAGATATAAGTATAACAATAATTATTTAGCGAAATGACTAAAGCAGATATCGTAAACGAAATTACGAAAAATACCGGTATTGACAAGCAGACAGTATTAACAACACTGGAAGCTTTCATGGATACAGTAAAGGAATCATTGTCTAAAGAGGAAAATGTGTACCTGCGCGGTTTTGGAAGTTTTGTAGTTAAGAAAAGAGCTCAGAAGACTGCTCGCAACATTTCAAAGAACACTACAATCATTATTCCGGAACACAACATTCCGGCATTTAAACCAGCTAAGACATTTACATTATCAGTAAAGAAATAATAAACAAGAGTATTAACCCATAAAATTTGAAGCTATGCCAAGCGGAAAGAAGAAAAAAAGACATAAAATGTCTACTCACAAGCGTAAAAAAAGACTAAGAAAGAACAGACATAAAAGCAAAAAATAATTTGTAGTCTGTCTGTGACGACACATAAAGAACAAACCTTGCAAAGCAACAAAAGTCTTTCAGGTTTGTTCTTTGTTTAATGAGAAGAGTGAACAATTTAAGATTACAAAAGTGACAAGCGAACTAGTAGTAGATGTACAACCCAAAGAGATTTCCATCGCACTCCTTGAAGACAAGGCACTGGTGGAATTTCAGAAAGAAGGAAGAAGTGCTTCTTTCAATGTGGGAAATATGTATTTGGGACGGGTAAAAAAACTGATGCCCGGCCTTAATGCCTGTTTCGTGGATGTCGGCTTTGAAAAAGATGCTTTTCTTCATTATCTAGACCTAGGTCCTCAATTTCATTCTTATCAGAAGTATCTGAAGCAAGTTTTAAGCGACCGTAAAAAACTTTTTCCCATCACCAAAGCCACCATGCTGCCTGACATCGAAAAGGAAGGGACTGTTTCAACCACCCTCCAGCAAGGTCAGGAAGTCATTGTGCAGATTGTAAAGGAACCGATCTCGACCAAGGGACCGAGACTGACCTGCGAATTGTCATTCGCCGGACGTTATCTGGTATTAATCCCTTTCAACGACAAGGTTTCCGTATCACAAAAAATTAAATCGAGCGAAGAACGCGCCCGCCTGAAACAGTTATTGCAAAGCATCAAACCGAAAAACTTCGGAGTGATTGTACGCACCGTAGCGGAAGGCAAAAGGGTGGCTGAGCTTGATTCTGAGCTTAAAGTCTTGCTGAAACATTGGGAAGAAACAATCACTAAAGTACAGAAGGCTCCCAAACTGCCGGCGTTGACATACGAAGAGACCAGCCGCACGGTGGGCATGTTGCGCGACCTTTTCAATCCGTCTTACGAGAACATTTACGTGAACGACGAAACAGTGTTCCATGAGATCAAGGATTATGTATCACTTATCGCTCCTGAACGGGCTGAGATCGTAAAACTGTACAAAGGTCAGCTTCCCATATTCGACAACTTCGGTATTACCAAACAAATCAAGTCCTCTTTCGGGAAAACCATTTCGTATAAGAGTGGAGCTTACCTGATTATTGAACACACGGAAGCACTTCATGTAGTGGATGTCAATAGTGGTAACCGCTCCAAATCTGCTAACGGGCAAGAGGCTAACGCGCTGGATGTAAACCTGGGTGCCGCCGACGAACTGGCACGCCAATTGAGACTGCGTGATATGGGTGGTATTATCGTGGTTGACTTCATTGACATGAATTTAGCCGAGAACCGGCAGAAACTGTACGAGCGCATGTGTCAAAACATGCAGAAAGACAGAGCCAAACACAATATTCTGCCTCTCAGCAAATTTGGATTGATGCAAATTACCCGCCAACGCGTACGTCCTGCTATGGATGTCAACACCAATGAAACCTGCCCCACCTGCTTCGGGAAAGGTAGCATAAAGCCGTCCATCCTTTTCACGGATACTTTGGAGAGTAAGATTGATTATCTGGTCAACAAATTGAAGATAAAGAAATTTACGCTGTACATTCATCCGTATATCGCAGCATACGTGAATCAGGGCTTGGTTTCCCTGAGACGCAAATGGCAAATGAAATACGGATTCGGAATAAAGATTATCCCTGACCAAAGTCTGGCCTTCCTACAATATCGGTTCACCGATGTCCACGGTGAAGAAATAGACATGAAAGAGGAAATCGAAATCAAGTAAAAGAGAAGGGAGTGACAGAAAATATCACTCCCTTCTCTTTATCAAATACATTCTAGAACCTGGATTCAAGATTTCACCATCCGAACAATCGGTTATATTCTTACTGAATATCCAACACTCTATTTTTACTTTCCCTGCTTATAATCTTTTACAATCCCTTCAGCAATCCAGTTTGCCAATGCCTGACGGTTATTATTCAGAACCAACCGTTGCTGATCACGTTTATTCCGAATATTTCCCAGTTCCAAAAACACCGCTACAGGAATCGTATTACGCAATACATATAGATTGCGCTCACTCACTGTCCCCCGAAAACCGCGGTTTGGCTGATGCTTGTCATATTTCTTATCAAAGGTACGATGTAGGTTATTGGCCAACCGCTTACCTTTTGTACTTTTAGGAGCATTATAAAAGAACACATCAGTCTGCAGCCCCTTACTGCGACTGTCCACATGAATAAAAACAGCCCGCTTGTAATTACTCTTATCTTTCCGATACAATTTATTTACCCAGTCACAACGTTGCTTCAAACGAGCCACCTGATTCAAGGGAATAGGATCCCCCATACAGGTTTCACGTTTGCTGTTTGCCAAAACATGCCCGTCACGGATGCCATCTTTCTTGTCTTGAATGATAATATGCACCTTTGCACCACGCGACAACAACTCACGTGCCAACCGCAAAATGATATCGTATGCATACTCATCTTCATGCAACTGACGCCCTTGATAGATGCCGATAGCCCCAGGATCGGGGCCTCCGTGCCCACTCACCAAATAAAAACAAGCTCCGCTTAATTCATTCGATGTTATCTGATAGGTGGCATACTCCTTTCCAAATAAAGTTTCTTTGCCAGTACGAGGCTTTTCCTGAGCCGAAAGCAGTGATAAAGTAAGAAATAAAAATATGACAAATAGTACCGATACCCTCATTGCCTATTATTTTTCCCCCAACATTTCATCTATCTTCCTGCACAAAGCAGAAAACTCCTCTTCATTATACAAACGAGTCAACATTACAATCCTACCCATCCTATCAATCAACACATTACGGGTGATACCCGCTTTACGATCCGCATATTTGGCAAAAATATCAGCACCCGGATCAAGGGCCAACGGATAAGTCACATTAGTACGTTTGGCAAAAGCCACTACGGTTTCCAAGGGTTCGTCCCGATCCACTCCAAAGAGAGCAAACGCTTTATTATCCTTATGTTTCAACCAGATATCCTTTTCAATAAAAGGCATCTCCTTCCGGCAAACTCCACACCAACTGGCAGTGAACTGAAGCATCACCACCTTGCCACGCAAATCAGAGAGTTTCACTTTCTGTCCGTCTGTCAGCTCCATTTCAAAATCGGGAGCCATATCCCCTACCTTTACTATATAACCAGCATTATCAGGAGTAACCTGTTGTGCCTTCACCGGCTGGCTCAGCAAACATGCGCAAACCAGCAACATCAGACTCATAAACTTCTTCATCGTTATTCTCTATTTTTATATATTCGCTACAAAGATAGGCTATTCCATCATTTTTTCGTAATTTTGCCACCCAAAATAACTACCAACTTATCAAGAAGATGAATATTTTTTGGGATACAATCACTCATTATAATGCGGGTACGTGGATTTATCAAGTTATTATTACCCTTACCGGCATTATTTTAACCTGTTCTCTATTCAAAAAACCTACAAAAAAAATAAAGGTAGCAATGAAGTTATACCTTATATTCTTGAATGTATGGATAGCTGCCGTGTATTACATGATTTATTGTGAACCAAGAAGTTATAACAGTGCTTTGGCAGGATTTTGGGGGATCATGGCCATCTTCTGGATTTATGACCTGAAAGTGAACTACACCCCTTTTGAACGGACTCATAAACATACTGCTCTGGCCGTCCTGCTTTGCACGCTGCCACTGGCCTACCCGCTCTTCTCGGTAATAAGGGGTATGAGTTTTCCCATGATGACTTCATCCGTAATGCCCTGTTCGGTAGCGGTGTTTACCATCGGACTATTGCTGGCATTTTCCAAACGGGTCAATATCTTTCTCGTCATGTTCCTCTGCCACTGGGCGTTGATAGGTTTCACCAAGACTTATTTTTTTCATATTCCCGAAGATTTTCTGCTGGCAAGTTCGGCTGTACCGGGACTTTATCTGTTCTTTAAAGAATACACAGCCTCCAACCTGCATACCGCCACCCATTTCCGCGCCCGTATGATTAATCTCGCCCTGATTATTGCCTGCGGTGCAATCGGTGTACTGTTCATGATCTCTCTGGTATGCGAACTGGCTCAAGAACAGGCTTTATCGAAATAAAAACACGTCTTAATGAGGTACTTTACAAAATCTTTCGTATTTTTGCCAACAAATTGAGTTAATGTTTTAACAGGATGAACGTATTAGAACTAAGTGAACAGGAGATTATCAGACGAAACAGTCTGAATGAATTGCGAGCTATGGGCATCGAACCATACCCCGCAGCTGAGTATGTAACCAATGCATTTTCGACAGATATAAAAGCTGAGTTCAAAGATGATGAGGAACCTCGCAAAGTATCGGTAGCCGGACGTTTGATGAGCCGCCGCGTGATGGGTAAAGCTTCTTTCATCGAATTACAGGACTCAAAAGGCCGTATCCAGGTGTATATCACCCGCGATGACATCTGTCCGGATGAAAACAAAGAATTGTACAACACAGTGTTCAAACGTCTGCTGGACCTTGGTGACTTTATCGGTATAGAAGGATTCGTATTCAGAACCCAAATGGGTGAAATCAGTATCCACGCTAAAAAACTGACCGTATTGTCCAAGTCTATCAAACCGCTTCCTATCGTAAAATACAAAGACGGAGTCGCTTACGACAAGTTTGAAGACCCTGAGCTGCGTTATCGCCAACGTTATGTTGACCTTGCCGTGAATGAAGAGATAAAAGATATCTTCATCAAACGCAGTAAAGTATATAGCTCTATGCGCGAATATTTCAACTCAAAAGGTTATATGGAAGTGGAAACTCCGATTCTGCAATCCATTGCCGGCGGAGCAGCCGCACGCCCATTCATAACCCACCACAACGCACTGGATATGCCGCTGTATATGCGTATTGCCAGTGAATTATACCTAAAAAGATTGATTGTAGGTGGCTTCGAAGGAGTGTATGAAATAGGTAAGAACTTCCGTAACGAAGGAATGGACCGCACACACAACCCGGAATTCACCTGTATGGAAATATATGTTGCTTACAAAGACTATAATTGGATGATGGAATTTACGGAAAAGATGATTGAAAAGATCTGTCTGGATGTAAACGGCACCACTCAAGTAAAGGTAGGCGACAATATCATTGATTTCAAAGCCCCGTACAAACGTGTCACCATGCTGGATTCTATCAAGGAACACACCGGCTATGACCTGACAGGCATGAACGAAGAGCAGATACGCGAGGTTTGCCAGAAACTGAATATGGAGATTGACGACACGATGGGTAAAGGCAAGCTGATCGATGAAATCTTCGGAGAATTTTGCGAAGGTACTTACATCCAGCCGACTTTCATCACCGACTATCCGAAAGAAATGTCTCCGCTGACAAAGGTACACCGTACCAATCCGGATTTGACCGAACGTTTCGAACTGATGGTGAACGGCAAGGAATTATGTAACGCATATTCCGAATTGAATGACCCGATTGACCAGTTGGAACGTTTCGAAGAGCAAATGAAACTGAGCGAAAAAGGAGACGACGAAGCGATGATTATTGACAAGGATTTTGTCCGTGCATTGGAATATGGTATGCCTCCCACTTCGGGAATGGGTATCGGTATGGACCGTCTGACTATGCTAATGACCGGACAGTCTACCATTCAGGAAGTATTGTTCTTCCCCCAGATGCGTCCCGAAAAGGTTACTCCGAAAGACACTCCTGCCAAATTTATGGAATTGGGAATTTCAGAAGAGTGGGTTCCTGTCATTCAGAAAGCAGGCTATAACCTGGTGAGCGATATGAAAGAAGTGAATCCGCAGAAGTTGCATATGGACATTTGCGGAATCAACAAAAAATATAAATTGGAACTGACCAATCCTACGGTGGACGAAGTTGCCGGATGGATTGCGAAAATTGAGAATTGAGAATTTAAAGATTGAGAATTATTCCAATTGTCAATTATCCATCATAAATAATAAGCATGAAATTGCCCGGTAAAATAGCGATAATGGGTGGTGGCAGCTGGGCCACGGCTATTGCAAAAATAGTCTTGGCTCAGGCTGAATCAATCAACTGGTATATGCGCCGCGATGACCGAATTGAAGAATTCAAGCGTTTGGGACATAATCCGGCTTATCTGACAAGTGTGCGCTTTGAAATAAAGAACATCAACTTTTCATCAGATATTAACAAGGTGGTAAAGGAATCGGATACTCTGATATTTGTTACCCCCTCTCCTTATCTGAAAAGCCACCTGAAAAAGCTGAAAACCAAAATAAAGGACAAGTTCATTGTCACTGCTATCAAAGGTATTGTCCCTGACGAGAACCTGATTGTTTCCGATTATTTTCATCAGGTATACAATGTTCCTGAAGAAAATATAGCCGTCATTGCAGGTCCATGCCATGCAGAGGAAGTAGCATTGGAGCGTCTTTCCTATCTGACTATCGGATGTAAAGACATTGACAAGGCGAAAATATTCGCCCGCCAGCTGGCCGGACATTATATCAAGACTTCTGTCAGCCCGGATGTGGCAGGTATAGAATACGCTTCGGTATTGAAGAATATTTATGCTATCGCCGCCGGAATTTGCAGCGGTCTGAAATATGGTGACAACTTTCAGGCTGTATTGATTTCAAATGCCATCCAAGAGATGAACCGCTTCCTGAATACCGTACATCCCGTAGAGCGTTCTATTGATGATTCCGCTTATCTAGGTGACTTGTTGGTCACCTCCTACTCCAATTTCAGCCGGAACCGCGTATTCGGAACCATGATTGGTAAAGGCTATTCCGTAAAAAGCGCACAAATAGAAATGGAAATGATTGCCGAAGGGTATTACGGAACGAAATGTATCAAGGAGTTAAACAAGCACTTGCACGTGAACATGCCTATCGTAGATGCCGTTTATAATATTTTATATGAGCGCATCTCGCCCATGATTGAGATTAAATTATTAACTGATTCATTCAGATAAAATATCAGATACAATGAAGAATATTAGTTTAAACATCGACAAAGTAGCCGGTTTTGTTTCTAAGGAAACAATTGCTGCTTACGAACCTCAGGTGAAAGCCTGCATGGAAACATTGGAAAACGGTACAGGTAAAGGTAATGACTTCTTGGGTTGGTTACACTTGCCATCATCTATAACAGCCGGACATTTAGCTAACTTGAAAGCTACTGCCCAGGTTCTGCGCGATAACTGTGAAGTAGTAGTCGTAGCAGGTATCGGCGGAAGCTATTTGGGAGCACGTGCCGTAATTGAAGCTTTATCCAATAGTTTCCAGTGGTTGAAAGCAAAACAAGACGGACCCGTCATCGTATTTGCAGGCCACAATATCGGCGAAGATTATTTGTTCGAATTGACTGAATATTTGAAAGACAAAAAGTTCGGTGTAATTAATATTTCCAAGTCTGGTACTACTACAGAAACCGCCTTGGCTTTCCGTCTGCTGAAAAAACAGTGTGAAGACCAGCTTGGCAAGGAAATGGCAAAGAAAGTGATTGTTGCCGTTACAGATGCCAAGAAAGGTGCTGCCCGTGTCACAGCCGACAAAGAAGGATACCAAACTTTCATTATTCCCGATAATGTAGGCGGCCGTTTCTCTGTCCTGACTCCGGTAGGTTTGCTTCCTATCGCAGTGGCAGGATTCGATATTGAAAAATTAGTGGAAGGCGCACGCACGATGGAAACAGTATGTGGTCCAACTACTCCGTTTGCCGAAAACCCTGCTGCCGTTTATGCTGCTACCCGCAATGAATTGTATAAAAACGGAAAGAAGATTGAGATTTTGGTAAATTTCAATCCTAAGCTGCACTATATGAACGAATGGTGGAAACAATTGTATGGTGAATCCGAAGGCAAGGATGGTAAAGGTATCTATCCGTCTGCCGTTGACTTCTCTACCGACCTCCATTCTATGGGACAGTGGATTCAGGAAGGTGAACGTACTATCTTCGAAACAGTTATCTCTATCGAAAAACCAGAACATACGCTTCAAGTTCCTTCAGACAGCGAAAATTTGGATGGCTTAAATTTCCTAGCAGGAAAGCGTGTGGACGAAGTGAACAAGATGGCAGAACTAGGTACTCAGCTGGCACACGTTGACGGTGGTGTACCCAACATGCGACTGATTGTGCCCGAACTGAATGAATACTACCTAGGAGAAATCATCTATTTCTTTGAAAAAGCTTGTGGTATCAGCGGTTATTTGCTGGAGGTAAATCCGTTCAACCAACCGGGTGTGGAAGCATACAAGAAAAATATGTTTGCTTTGTTGAACAAACCGGGATATGAAGAAGAATCTAAAGCCATCCAAGCTAGATTATAATCGTCAGAACCTATAAAGAATGTCATTTATCCATGTCATTCTGAATGACAGTGAAGAATCTGAAAACATCCACCAAGTGCTTGCAGATTCTTCACTTTGTTCCAATCCAACGGTCACAACCTTTGGAAGTAATAACTATACATTTATTCTATGTTTAAAGAAGCGATAAACAACTATCTTCATACTCATGGATACGAATCCATCGACCTGAAAGCCGTATTATTCGATATGGACGGCGTGCTGTTCGACTCCATGCCCAACCATGCTGAGTCATGGCATAAAATAATGAAACGCTTCGGTTTCGGCCTCAGCCGAGAAGAAGCTTATATGCACGAAGGGCGTACCGGTGCATCTACAATCAATATAGTAAGTCGCCGGGAGCGTGGGCATGATGCAACAGAAGAAGAAATAAAAGCCATCTACCAAGCCAAAACTGAAGAATTCAACAAATGTCCTAAAGCAGAACGGATGCCCGGCGCACTGGAAGTATTGACTAAAATAAAGAGCGAAGGACTGACTCCGATGGTAGTGACCGGTTCGGGACAAACTTCGTTATTGGATCGGTTAAATCATTATTTTCCGGGCATCTTCCAAGCAGACTTGATGGTTACCGCATTTGATGTGAAATATGGGAAACCAAATCCGGAACCATATCTGATGGCTCTAAAGAAAGGAGGCTTCAAACCCAATGAAGCGTTAGTAATAGAAAATGCACCACTAGGTGTACAAGCGGGAGTTGCTGCCAGTATCTTTACCATTGCCGTGAATACAGGGCCGCTACCCAACAATGTGTTACTGAATGAAGGGGCTAATTTACTTTTTCATTCCATGCCTGAATTCAATGAAAATTGGGAAATACTAAAACAAGATATTAAAAATAAATAAAGGCTGCGGCAGCCGAATAACAAAAAAAGAAGGTATCCTTTTCAGACACCTTCTTTTGCTTACTGTTTATTAATTGTTCCTTATCGGAATCATTTGACTTCCTCAAAGTCAGCATCTTGAATATCTTCTTTGTTATTAGAAGAACCTTGATTAGCCTGTTGTCCTGCACCCGGACCAGCCTGAGCGCCACCTTGTGCACCACTCTGAGCATACATCTCAGCGCTGGCAGCCTGGAATGCTGTATTCAGTTCAGCCATGGCAGTATCAATAGCAGCCAAATCTTGTGCCTTATGAGCATCTTTCAGTTTCTGAAGAGCAGCTTCGATCGGGGCTTTCTTATCAGCTGGCAACTTATCGCCTAATTCCTTCAACTGATTTTCAGTAGAGAAAATCATGGAGTCAGCTTGATTCAATTTGTCAATCTTTTCACGTTCCTTCTTGTCTGCCTCTGCATTAGCTTCAGCTTCGGCTTTCATCTTTTCAATTTCTTCCTTGCTCAAACCAGAGGAAGCTTCAATACGGATAGCTTGTTCCTTACCGGTAGCCTTATCCTTGGCAGATACTTTCAAAATACCGTTAGCATCAATATCGAACGTTACTTCAATCTGAGGAACACCACGACGAGCTGGAGCAATACCAGTCAAATTAAACTGACCGATTGATTTGTTCTGTGAAGCCATCGGACGTTCACCCTGAAGTACATGAATAGTCACTTCAGTCTGGTTATCGGCAGCTGTAGAGAAAGTTTCACTCTTACGTGCAGGGATAGTAGTATTTGCATCAATTAACTTAGTCATTACACCACCTAATGTCTCGATACCCATTGACAACGGAGTAACATCCAGCAATACAACACCCTTGATTTCATCTGTCAAGACTGCACCCTGAACAGCGGCACCTACCGCAACTACCTCATCCGGATTCACACCTTTAGAAGGAGTCTTGCCAAAGAATTTTTCTACCAACTCCTGAACAGCCGGAATACGAGAAGAACCACCTACAAGAATTACTTCATCAATATCAGAGTTACTCAAACCAGCATCGCTCATAGCTTTCTTACAAGGTTCAAGACAAGCCTGAATCAAACTGTGAGCCAAAGCTTCGAACTTAGCACGAGTCAAAGTTTTAACTAAGTGCTTAGGCATACCATCTACTGGCATGATGTATGGCAGATTAATTTCTGTTGAAGTAGAAGAAGACAATTCAATCTTTGCCTTTTCTGCAGCTTCTTTTAGACGTTGCATAGCCATCGGATCTTTTGTCAAATCCGCACCTTCGTCATTCTTGAATTCCTGCACCAACCAGTCAATGATCACTTGGTCGAAATCATCACCACCTAAGTGAGTATCACCATTAGTAGAAAGTACTTCGAACACACCACCACCAAATTCAAGTATAGAGATATCGAATGTACCACCACCAAGGTCGAATACAGCAATCTTCATATCTTTATGAGCCTTATCCAAACCGTAAGCCAAAGCGGCAGCTGTCGGTTCGTTCACTATACGTTTTACTTCCAGACCTGCAATCTGACCAGCTTCTTTAGTAGCTTGACGCTGTGAGTCAGAAAAGTATGCCGGAACTGTGATAACGGCCTCTGTCACTTCTTGTCCCAAATAGTCTTCGGCTGTTTTCTTCATCTTCTGAAGAATCATAGCTGAAATTTCCTGCGAAGTATAAAGGCGTCCGTCAATATCTACACGCGGAGTATTATTGTCACCTTTCACTACTTTATAAGGAACACGAGCTATTTCTTTCTGTACTTGATCCCAAGTTTCACCCATGAAACGTTTGATTGAGAAAATTGTACGTTGCGGGTTAGTGATTGCCTGACGTTTTGCAGGATCACCTACCTTACGTTCGCCACCATCAACAAATGCAACGATAGACGGAGTAGTACGTTTACCTTCGCTGTTTGCGATTACTACCGGTTCATTACCTTCAAATACTGAAACACATGAGTTTGTGGTTCCTAAGTCAATACCAATAATCTTTCCCATAATTGTATATTTTTTATTTATTTGTTTTCAATTAAACTGATTTCCAAACGAATGGTTCACGAAGGTTTTCTTTTTTCTTTCGTGCACCAATCGCACGTCTTTCATAAAACAAACGGTATGCCAAAAACAAGAATATGACAAAGGCTGACAAAATGACTGATTTATCTGTTATATGATACTTTCAGATGGATTTATACAAGGCAAGAATGTCAGATTTCCACCAAACAGAAAACCAATCAACATCCTACTACCACAATGTCATGAATGCAACCGAGGGTGTCCAAAAGGGCACCCTCGACCAATATCATTTTGCTATATAATACGTATACATTATTGTTTCTTCAACACCAGCAATTCATTTCCATTTTCACTTAACAAATAAACCTTACCGTCTTTCATGCTGAAACTTTTTGTTTCATTCAAAGCATTCAGCACAATAGTTTCTGTTTCCATATCGGGACACATCATCATAGTAGCAGCAACATTACCAAAATTCAAAGAATTGGGCTTTCCATCTTCCTGCGTTAATGCACCATTAATGGTGTTGCAGCCCACATTACCATAAATGCGGCTTTCGTCCAAATTAAAACCGATAAAAGGAGCAACTTCGGCTGTACCTGTTATTTTCTTTCCGTTCACCAGTTCAATAGCCCATTCACCTGAAAGATCGGACAAGGATACTTCTAGAGCCGCCTTTTTCTCTAAAGTTATCAACGACTGGCCATCCTGATTGCATAGAAATATCACCTCGGGCTTGTCAGAAACCGTCTGAAAAGAAGTCACTTTATCCAATGCACCCAATACCATTTGTTCGACCTTCATATCGGGACACATCATGCGGGTACTTCCTATCTGTCCAAACTTCAATGCACCCGGTTTCAGTGAGTCTGCTTCAAAAGTTCCCATCATGCGGTTGCATCCGCTATTTCCATAAATACGTTTCTGAACTACATCAAAACCGATAAAGGGCATTCTCTCTGTAGAAATTTGTTGTCCGTCCACCTCCGTGATATTCCATTCGCCATCCAATGAAGATATAGACAACATATTCTTTCCACTACCACAAGACACAATCAATGCTCCGGTACAAACAGCCATAAACTTCAATACTATTTTTTTCATATTCTTCTTTTGTTAAATCTGTTAGTTTTATGTGCAAAACTAACTATTTTATTTCTCACTACAACAATTACACATAAGAATTTTATGCTTTATATCAATTTACATATACTAACACCTAAAATAATAAAAAGTTTTTTTAGCCATTTTAGAATTAGATAACGAACTGCAAGCTATGCATTTCTGTGCAAACCGGATATACAACAACCACTTCACAACAAGCAAAACACTGTTGAATCACCAGAAAACCTCACAGAGTTCAGCATCCTTAGCCACAAACAGCCTCCCTCTGGTTACACAAAAGAAAAACCTTGGATTTCACCAACAAGAAACTGGATCGTATCAACTAATACCCAAAATATTTTGTTATCTTTGCCCGGTGAACGGTAATGTTTGCCGGGCATTTTATTTTAACAAGAATAAAAAACAGCAAATGGGTAAAGTATTAATTATCGGTGCAGGCGGTGTAGGTACTGTCGTAGCACACAAAGTGGCTCAGAATCCGGATGTATTCACTGACATCATGATTGCCAGCCGTACAAAATCAAAATGTGATGCAATCGTAAAAGCTATTGGCAATCCTGCTATCAAAACAGCACAGGTAGATGCGGACAATGTGGACGAACTGGTAGCCCTGTTTAATAGTTTCAAACCCGAAATCGTCATCAATGTAGCTCTGCCTTATCAGGATCTAACCATTATGGAAGCTTGTCTGAAAGCCGGAGTGAACTATCTGGATACTGCAAACTACGAACCAAAAGATGAAGCTCATTTTGAATATAGCTGGCAGTGGGCTTACAAGAAACGTTTTGAGGAGGCAGGACTGACAGCCATACTGGGTTGTGGATTTGACCCGGGAGTAAGTGGCATTTATACAGCCTACGCTGCAAAGCATCATTTTGACGAAATGCACTATCTGGATATCGTGGACTGTAATGCCGGCAACCATCACAAAGCGTTTGCCACCAACTTTAATCCCGAAATCAATATCCGCGAGATTACTCAGAACGGACGCTATTATGAAGACGGCAAATGGGTGACCACCCAGCCACTGGAATTCCACAAGGATCTGACATATCCCAATATCGGCCCTCGTGACTCCTACTTGCTGTATCATGAAGAACTGGAATCATTGGTTAAAAATTTCCCGACTATCAAACGCGCCCGCTTCTGGATGACTTTCGGTCAGGAATATCTGACCCATCTGCGTGTCATCCAAAATATTGGTATGGCCCGTATTGACGAAATAGATTATAACGGAATGAAAATTGTTCCATTACAATTCTTGAAAGCCGTACTCCCCAATCCACAGGACTTGGGAGAAAATTACGAAGGCGAAACTTCTATCGGATGTCGTATCCGGGGTATAAAGGATGGAAAAGAACGTACTTACTATGTTTACAACAATTGCAGCCACCAGGAAGCCTACAAGGAAACTGGAATGCAGGGAGTAAGCTACACAACCGGAGTTCCTGCCATGATCGGAGCTATGATGTTCTTGCAAGGGTTGTGGAAACATCCGGGAGTATGGAATGTGGAAGAGTTTGATCCCGATCCATTTATGGAACAACTGAACAAACAAGGTTTGCCTTGGCATGAAGTATTCGATGGTGATTTAGAACTTTAAAATAGTGATTAATGGCCAATGGTAAGTAATTCATACCTGCGGCCACACTAATCATTAATCATTAACCACTAAAAAAATGAACATAGGAGATAAAGCCCCAGAAATATTAGGCTTGAACGAAAAAGGAGAAGAAATTCGTTTAAGTGATTACAAAGGGAAAAAGATACTACTCTATTTTTATCCTAAGGATATGACATCGGGGTGTACTGCCCAGGCATGTAACTTGCGTGATAATTATGCGGAACTGCGCGCCCATGGTTATGAAGTAATTGGTGTCAGTGTGAATGATGCCAAATCGCATCAGAAGTTCATTGAAAAGAACGAGCTACCCTTTACTCTTATTGCCGATACCGACAAGAAGTTGGTAGAACAATTCGGAGTATGGGGAGAAAAAAGTATGTACGGACGTAAATATATGGGTACATTCCGTACGACTTTCATCATCAACGAAGAAGGCGCGATTGAACGTATCATCTCTCCCAAAGAGGTGAAAACAAAAGAACACGCACAACAAATTTTATAAACCAACAGATTTATGGCAAAAAAAGATAACGAAGAAATTCCATTCTCAGCAGGTCCGGGTGCCGGAAATAGTGAGAAATTGAAAGCACTGCAAGCTGCAATGGATAAGATAGAGAAAACTTTTGGTAAAGGCTCTATCATGAAAATGGGTGATGATAACGTACAGGAAGTGGAAGTGATTCCTACCGGGTCTATTGCCTTGAACGCCGCATTAGGGGTAGGTGGCTATCCCAAAGGCAGAATCATAGAGATTTATGGTCCCGAATCATCCGGTAAAACCACATTGGCTATTCATGCCATTGCGGAAGCTCAGAAAACAGGCGGTATTGCAGCTTTCATTGATGCCGAACATGCCTTCGACCGTTTTTATGCGGCCAAACTAGGAGTGGATGTAGATAATTTATGGATTTCACAGCCCGATAACGGTGAGCAGGCACTTGAAATTGCAGAACAACTGATACGATCATCCGCTATTGATATCATTGTTATCGACTCAGTCGCAGCCTTGACTCCGAAAGCTGAGATTGAAGGAGATATGGGTGACAACAAAGTAGGTCTACAAGCACGATTGATGTCTCAAGCTTTGCGCAAGCTTACGTCAGCCATCAGTAAGACCAATACGACTTGTATTTTTATCAACCAGTTGCGTGAAAAAATCGGTGTCATGTTTGGTAATCCAGAAACAACTACCGGTGGTAATGCTCTGAAGTTCTACGCTTCCGTACGTTTGGATATCCGTCGCTCTACCCAGCTGAAAGATGGTGAAGAAGTAATCGGTAACCAGACTAAAGTAAAAGTGGTGAAAAACAAAGTGGCACCTCCTTTCCGTAAAGCTGAATTCGATATCATGTTTGGTGAAGGTATCTCAAGAACCGGTGAAATCATTGATTTGGGTGCTGATTTAGGCATCATCAAGAAAAGTGGTTCATGGTACAGTTACAATGAAACCAAACTGGGACAAGGACGTGACGCTTCTAAACAAGTCATTCAAGACAATCCCGAATTAGCAGAAGAACTGGAAGGTCTGATTTTTACAGCACTGAAAGAGCAGGAATAAATTGTTATTACAGGTACGACATATAATTTCATAACCTGTAAATAGAAATAACACATTTTTATAGTTCTGCTAGCCTTTCTTTTGCCTATGCAACTCTTTTCTCATTAATTGAGAATATAAATTAAACTGTGTCAGCAAGGAATAAAATATTAACTTTGCTAACACAGTTTTTATGAAAAAAGAATTTGATTTCGAGAGTATTAGGCACAAGGCAATAGAACAGCTTAAAGCAGGTAAGCCTTTTTGAGTAAAAATAGAATCTTTGCGCCCTTATTGGAAAGTATATTGAACGTAGCTTTAGAAGGTGAGATGGATGCACATCTGACTAAAAATGAGTTCCTCAAGTTGAAGAAACAATGGGGTGAACAATATCCTATCGTTATCAGATTATAGCAGAATAATAGGAATAAGCGATGTGAATATTTTCATATACTCCAGCCATCCGTAAGCTTATTTATACCACAAATTCCATTGAGAGGGATTGCCGCCAAATTCACAAGGTAACCCAAAACAAGGGCATGTTCCCATCAGATACAGCCTTTGAAAAACTGGTTTATCTTGCATACCGTAATATACGGAAAAAAATAGACCATGTAACTGGCGATAGTATTTGAAAACCAGTTTTATTGTAATTTTTCTATCTCCTCCCTACAATGCTATTCGTTTGGGCATGAGTTCTGGAAGAAAGATGACAGCTTCTTCTGATAAATTCTTTATATTCATGTGCCATGCGGCTTAGTCTATCTGCTTTTGATCAATTATTAATATGGCGTTGTCTATGCATTCCGAAGAAAATCCACAGGCATTCTGTTTTCCTATTCCTTTCTTCATCGCCTCGTCATTTGCACCCCTCCCCTTACGTACAAAAAAAAGGTTCATATCCCATATATTCTACACAGAGTAGATCACAAGAAAGGACAAGGATGTCATGACTCCGCAGAACAGCTGATAGTGTATATTGCCGTTAAGATGTTATACCGATATTCTGTCGGAGAATCCGATGTAAGCCTTTAATACCTAAGAGAGATCTTTGCTGAAAGACTGAAACTGGTTTCTGCATCCCAGCCGGTGTTGTGACAGACCAACCTATTGGGCTATACCATCGAATAGAAACATGCAATGAAGCCGATAAGTTCACTCTCATTAAAACTCTTACGACATTTTTTCACTATATCGAATTCTGTAAAGCCCAAAGTTGGGTGAATTTCTGAAATATTTTGTATCTTAGCCATATATTGGTTTAAATATTTCCACCATTTAGCCGTCCAACCTTATTTGCAGGAAAATGCCTAAAAACACAAAAAGCCAACCAATTCGCAATAAATTGACTATGAATCAGTTGGCTTTTTTATATTATTTACTGAATATCACTTTTAAAGACATTTCTCATCAATCCTTCTTTTCTGTTTCCTGTGCTCCGGTTTCTTCCTTTCCACGCAAATAAACAGAAGGTGCCACACCGAATTGTTGCTTAAAACATTTACTAAAATAGAACGGATCATTAATACCTACCTTATAAGAAACTTCGGCCACTGTATAACGATTTTCCAACAACAGTTCAGCCGCTTTCTTCATACGGATAATCCGAATATATTCATTGGGTGAATACCCCGTCACTCCGCGCACCTTACGATAAAAGACAGTCCGTCCCAGTCCCATCATCGAAGCAAACTCATCAATCGTAAACTGAGCATTACCAATCTGTTGATCCATAACGATCTGCAGCCTGTCAGCAAATTCTTTATCCTTGTCAGAAGTACAAATAGCCGGACGTACCATATTCGGATCATTCGAGAACTTCTCACGTAATTTCTCACGCTGCTCTATCAGTTTGAAAGCGCGTGCCAACAGCAGTTTCGGACTAAATGGTTTGGTAATATATGCATCCGCACCACTTTCCACACCTTCCAGATGGCTTTCGGCAGAACTCATAGCCGTCAATAAAATAATAGGTATATGACTTGTATCAAAATCATTCTTCAGTTTCCGGGTTACTTCAAAACCTGTCATCCCCGGCATCAACACATCACAGATGATCAAATCAGCATCATATGTGCGTGCACGTTCCAATCCTGACGAGCCATCCGCCTCGGCCACAACTTCAAAATATTGTCCCACTTCTTCCTTCAAGAACTCACGTACATCGTTATCATCTTCTATAATAAGTACTTTCCGCTTATTGAGTGGTGCAGCTGGAAGTTCCACTCCTCCTTCTTGTGCCGATGCTTCTTCTGCAAGAACAGCCGCATGATGTACTTCCTCCTCTTCCAGCAACACATTATGAGGAATCAGGAAATCTTTTTCCTCATAAACAGAAATATCAGTAGGCAAACTGACTGTAAATATGGATCCCCCTCCTTCATTTTCAGTATAGACTATCGTACCTTTATGCACACACACCAATTCATGTGTCAAATGTAGGCCGACTCCTACACTACTACCTGAGAAACTGCTTTGCATGAAACGCTTAAATAGCTCATCACGCTTTTCTTTAGGAATACCTACTCCGGAATCAGCAACCGATATGACCAACTGTTTCCTGGCTTCATCCACTGTCACCGAAAAAGTCACCTTTCCACCACTAGGCGTATATTTGAAAGCATTAGACAATAAATTATAAGTCACCTTATCCAAATAACCTTTATCAATAAACATCTTATAAGAAGCTACAGATGGCAAAAACTTGAAATCCATATTCTTAGACTCTGCAGCATCATTGAAACTCAGAAAGATTTCATACAAAAAAGCCATGACATCCGTTTCCTCCAAAGAAAGAGCCAGTTTATTATTCTGCATCTTACGGAATTCCAACAACTGGTTGATCAGGCGCAACATACGCTGAGTACTTTTATCCATGACTTTCAATGAGTATGCCATTTCTTTAGGGATTTTGCCACCACGCTGAATCTTTTCCAATGCTCCCTGTATCAAAGTCAAGGGAGTACGGAACTCATGAGAGATATTCGTGAAAAAGACTAATTTATATTCAGTCAACTGTTTCTCCACCTGCACCCGGTTACGCAAAGCATTAAAGTCACGCATCAGTCTGAAAGCGATGTATAGCGACACCCCTATCAAAATAGCATAAATAAAGAAAGCCCAAGTAGTTTTCCAGAAAGGGGGAACAACAATAATTTTCAAAACCGTTTCTTTATCTCCCCATATCCCGACTCCATTACAAGCTTTCACCCGCAATTTATAAGTACCGGGTGCCAAATTCTTATAGGCTGCAAAATTCAACGAAGACGGTACACTCCACTCTTTATCATAATTATCCAACCGATATGTATATTTAGTACCATTCGTTCCTGAATAATCAAATGTAGAGAAATCTATGACAAAAGAATTTTGAAAATATTTTAACTCGATTTCATTTGTATAAATCAACGAACGATCTAACGGAGAATCCACATCACCCGGACGCATAGCAATGCCATTGATTCGAAGATTGGTAAAGGCTGCCATAGGAGTTACTGTAGAATTATTCACGACTTTGTCAGGAGTGATAACTACTAATCCATAATTGGAACCAAACATCAGTTTACCATCCTTGCTCACACAAGCACTGTTCTCGCTGTACACATTCCCCAACGCATATGCCGAGAAGAAGAAATTTTCAAAAGCATGCGTATCCGGATCAAAACGAGAAATTCCATATTCCGTCGCAACCCAAAGTTTGCCTTCCCTGTCTTCAACAATAGATTGCACCATATTATTTACCAACCCGTTACTTCCATCATAATGTTCAAAAGTCAAATTGCTATAATCACCTTCAGGCATACACATACTGAATCCTTTTCCAGAAGTACCTACCCATATCCGACCTTTACTATCTTGATGGACACACTTTATTTCATTACTACGTAACTTACCGTTATTATAATTATAAGCAATATAATTCTCCGGATTGTTTATTAACGAATCAGGATTAAATATATAAACCCCGGCACTAGTGCCCACCCATATCCATCCATTATTGTCTTCCTGGATCACACGAATCTGGCGCTGGCTATAAAAATTGTTCAAAAACCGCTTGAATACATATTTATCTTTTTCCTTAACCGCCAAGTTCAATCCACCGCCAAAAGTACCGATCCACATTCTGTTTTTCCGATCCCGGTAAAGAGTAAAAATATTATTATTCGCAACAGACAGAGGATCACCCGAGTGATAGGTGTACCATTTTCCGTCAATACTCAATCCGTTTCCACGGCTACCCAACCAAATACTGCCATCATCCCCTTCCTCAACAGCATAAATGTTAGAATCAAAATAACGACTGCTCTCTATCGTTTTCAAATGAGAATCATAAACATACAATCCTCCACGACGAGTACCCAGCCAAATCTTATCATCAGGCATACGGTTAATCATACGTACAGTATTTGAACGGTCTGATAACGTTTCATCTTCAGGAAAAATACGCTCAGCCCCTTCATTCAAGACCGAAAGACGAGAAATACCTGTATATTCCGAACTAACCCAAATGCCACCAGCTCGGTCTTCCATTATATATTGCAGAAAATTAGAGGTGATATGGCTGAATCCATTAATATTGGATTCAAAATGCTGCAATTCATCAGTTGCCAAATCATAAGCAAACAAACCGTTACCATAAGTGGAAATCCAAACAATATCACGAGAATCATGAACGATATGGTAACGTTCCTCATCTATATAATTTACTTTATCAGCCGGTATCAGCTGGAAAGATTTGACAAATCTGGTCTTGGCATTGACATACCATACTTTACCTGTATGATTATAAATCCAGAAATTTCCCCGGTTATCAATTTGCACTTGCCCTTTTTCTATGTTTAGTTCCGTATTCCGGCTCACTTGATAGGTCTTCAAATTGAAGACATAGCTGCCATCTTCCATAAAAACAATCCAGTCGTTTTGCAAACGCATGGTGCTATATACTTTATTGCTTTCACCCAGATTGGTAACAATACGACTATTCTCTCCTTCTCTCTTTAGAGAAATTTCCCCTGTTCCCGAAAGAAAAAAAACGTCTTTGCCAAAAGGCATCATCTTAAAAGCATCATGGTTTTCTACCACTGCCACCGCCTTGTCCTCTACTACTTGGGCTACACCGTCATGACTACCAATCCATATTCTTCCTTGTTCATCTTCAGATATATAAGTAACATTATCAGAGGGGAGATTATGGTTCTCTTTCTTGAAAACCACAGATATAAATTCACCATTCGTATAAGTCACCTTACGACATCCGTTTCCATCCTGCCATAGCCATACATTACCTTCACGATCAGTCATCTTATAACTATACAGTTGCTCATATTCCCCACAACCGGTAAAATCAACAAAGCAATCTTTCTTCAGATCATAGCAACTAAATAGCTCAGCAGAAGTCGCAATCCACAAGAAACCATTTTTATCTTCTTCCAAATCACGAATCCGATGGTCTATCAACGAAATTTTATTCCCTCCCTCAGGGCGAAAGGTCACAAACGAATTCCCGTCATAACGACTAAGCCCATTCAGCGTTCCCATCCAAATAAAACCTTTGCTATCCTGATATATATATCGAATTGAATTATTGGCGACACCATCTCCGGTAGTCATATGAGTAGAACGCACCTCAACTGACGCGGCAATACTCTGACTGAAAAGAATAAAGAATGCCCATAGAATATAGATGTGTTTTTTCATATCATTTATCACAGTGTTTTTGTGCTTGCAAAGGTATAAAAAAAGAGTGTATCAAAATGAATCGATACACTCTTTTTTATTTTAATCCATGTGGAAGACTTCAGGCAACGGAATGGTTACCGGAGAATTATCCGGATTTACTTCCATGATATCCGCCATATAGTCCCACCATTTCTGCACGATAGGATTGGCTCCCATATCTTGCGAAGACTCCTCTCCTTTAGTTTTCTGACAAGCAAACAGAATATTGGTATCCTTGTCCCAATAAATGGAGTAATCATATACGCCTCCATCGGACAACATCTTTTTTAATTCCGGCCAGATGGCTGCATGTCTCTTCTCATACTCTTTCTCGAAGCCCGGCTTCAAGAACATTTTAAAAGCTTCACGTTTCATGGTATTTTCCTCTTTTTTAAATCCTGTTTTTTTCTTATTTAGTTCCACCATCCATTACATGGAAGATAGGTTCGGAAGTCTTTTGTTCCGTACGGTAATACTGCACGGCGCTGTCATTCATTTTAGGATGCTGCTTGTTCAGCAAATTAATCATCTCAGCACCCGCCCAAAGTACTGGGCCATAGCCGTGGGCGGCATATACGTTGACCGGACGATAATAATAAAAAGCCAGATCAAAAGCCATACCTGTACCTACACAAGTCCCGTCTACCTGACCTTCCGCATTGATCTGGGTGGTAACGGCATGCCATCCCAACTGCGCCACCGGTCCGTATGCCATAGCGTCAATCCATCCTTTATTGATAGCATGGGCAAAGCAATATACATAAATAGCCGTGGCCGAGGTTTCCAGGTAAGAATCGTTACGATCCAGCAACTGATGCCAGAAACCTTCACCACTCTGGCATGCAGCAAGACCACGGACATGAGCACGGAACAGCTCTAAAATTTTATCACGCTGAGGATAATCCTCCGGCAACACATCCAATACCTCACACATAGTCAACAACGCCCAACCATTGGCACGTCCCCAATGGAAAGCAGGATGATCCTGCATACCTTCCACCCATCCATGACGGAAAAGGTTTTTCCCGGGTACCCACATACGGTCCGCAAATTGAAATATCTGACGTACAGCTTCGCTCAAATACATTTGCTTTTTATCACCGGCAATACATGAATACCAAGCTACCGGTGGAATACCCATAAACATATCGTCCAACCATAACGTATTATGCTGTGGACGGGTACGGGCAAATGTTCCATCAGCAAGACGATACTCCTTATTCACAATAAAATCCATATAATTATCTATCAACGGCTTAAGTTCCGGTGAATTTTTCTTCATTTGCACCTTGACCATAGCCGCGCACACCGCCCCGGCATCATCCAATGCATGAGGAGTCAGAATTTGTTTCATCTGCGGATCTACAGTTCCATACTTTTCCAATACTTTACGGAAGTGCGGAGCAACCTCGGCCAGAAACTGAAAACGATCTGTTACATATTTATAATAAGCCTGATCCCCCGTAGCCTCAGCAGCAGCCAACATAGCTGAATAAGTCACCCCCCATTCATAACTTGCCAGACGGAAAGCACCTCGTTCCAGCTGTGCATCAGCCGTCATATTGGCATAATCCGTAATAACCTTACCTGTATTCTTATCAACGACACGAGCCGGAGTATTCCTTTCCAAATAACGAAGGACACGATCCATATCGGCCTTTATCTCCTCTGTAGTGAGCATACCGTAAGACACTTTGTAGGCTGGTTGCAACAAGTGTAACGGCGTATTCGAATCATTCAGTACTTCTTTCTTCTTTTGCGCATTCGCACCCGTTCCTGCCAGCAGCAACAGAGCGCCCATCATGCTTAATGTTTTCAGATTCATGGTATATAGTCTTTATTTATTTTTAAATTCATAACCTCTAAATATCCCCTCTTTCAAGTCCGGTCCGAAATAAAAACCAGGCTGGGTAGGCTGGTTGTATGCCACATTTTGAGTAGCGATACTGATACGATACACCGGATCTTCCAAGAAAGTATGAAAACGGTATTCAGTCGGTATCCGCGACACATACAGACGAAGTGCCGAATTATCTTCCGTACGGAGCAGCACCTCCTCACGCCAATCACCTATTATATCTCCCTGCAAACAAGGATTGGACTTCGTACCATTATTTGAATCCGTTCCATCAAATATCATTAACGGACGACATACATCGTCTTCCCAATCATACTTGGTTATCCTGTTTTTATCCAGCAACTCACGAAGCAAATCTCCATCCCACCATACAGCCATATTGACTGAAAAGCTCTTGAGGTCAGGACGAATCACTTCACCTTTTATATTACGTACTCCTTTTGAATCAGACGACCACATCTCCACTCCCGGATTGCGCGGATCAACATCAGCAGCCATACACCGGCCTACATCTATACTACTTTTCACCTGAAACAACACTTCACCCGTAGCCGCATTACGGAAAGTGGAACCATCTTTCTTATTTTCATGACAATCCCAAACCTGCAAGCCTTTTAATCCGGGAGCAAATTGTGTCAGATGCATAGCGTCTCCATGCCCCATACGGGTAGAATACAATCCTTTTCCATCATGATCTATAGCACAAGAACCATAAATTATTTCATCACATCCGTCACCGTCCACATCACCTACACGAAGATTATGGTTCCCCTGCCCGGCATAGTCTCCACACCCCGGATTATTACTGTCGAACACCCAATGCTGTTTCAAGTTCTTGCCATCCCAGTCGAATGCCGCCAGCACAGTGCGGGTATAATATCCACGGCACATCACCACACTGGGATGTACTCCATCCAGATAAGCTACACAAGCCAGGAAACGGTCACTGCGGTTGGCACGGTTGTCTCCCCAGTCGGTCAATTTACCACGAGCCGGAACATAATCAATTGTTTTCATCGCTTCTCCTGTCAGCCCGTTGAATACGGTCAAGTATTCGTTACCAGTCAGGATACGTCCCTGGTTACGAGGTGTATTGCCACGAGAGTTTCCGTCTGTGATACCCGGTTCACGGTAATCAGCCTTGACATCACCTATTATCTTTCCTTTTCCATCCTTTGTTCCGTCAGAAGTCTTCATGACTACTTCTGCTTTACCATCTCCATCCAGATCAAACACCATAAACTGGGTATAGTGCGCTCCGGCACGGACATTATGCCCTAAGTCAATACGCCATAGTTTTTCTCCTGTCAGGCGATAACAGTCAAAATAAACATTTCCGGTATAACCATCATGTGCATTATCATGTGCATTGGAGGGATCCCATTTCAAGATAATTTCATATTCACCGTCCCCATCCACATCACCTATAGACGCGTCATTAGGACTATAGGTGTATTTTTGCCCCGAAGGAGTCACACCTTCCGCCGGCCTGTCCAAAGGAATATTGATATAACCTGACGGAGCATTAGCCGGCAACGTATAATTTCCATTCAATTTACCTGTTTCAACCCCATTTATCACCGGTTTTACAGTATATACCGCTTTTTCATTACCCAAGTAAGTATCCCGATAAAAAGTACCTGTAGAATGGGGGACTTCCGCTATTTTCTCTCCGTTTCTATATACATTGAAAGAAGTATTGATCGGATCGGAAGACAGGTAACGCCACGACACCACTACATCCGATGGATTTTCACGAATGGCCACCACGCCACGCCCCAACTGTTCTTTTTGCAGTTTCGAATAATTGTAGGCCGGTTGGGCAACCGTAACGGCTGCCACACACAGAGCAGCTAAAGCACTCCCTAGTTTTTTTTGTGTTTTCATTGTTTATCTTGTTTCTCCTTGTAAATTATATTTTCCTCTACCACATTCTCCGCATTTACCACGTTCTTCACAAACTTTGTAACTTCCCCTACAGTCACATTCCTTATTTCCACATTCTTGATAGGAAGACGGGCATCGCCTTTCAAATCATAAACAGCCTCGGTACGGTCGCAAGTCACACTATCCATATAAAGTCCGTTGATGAATGTAATGCTATCCTGATAGGTAGGTACCAAATCACGCCACTGGTAAAGCACATCCGTATCCACTTCGAGTACACGTTGCATCTTTCCCGCCTTCACATTTTTCATCCAGATATTTTCAATAAATCCACCACGGCGATGATTGGTTTTGGCAAAGAAAAGACGGAATACAGAATCGGGAGCCGTACAATTGTGCATGTACACATTCCGTACACCACCAGACATTTCACTACCGATTCCCAGTAACGTATGTCCTTTCAAAATATCACAATGGCGTATCACAATATTCTCACAAGGAGTATTCAAACGCCATGCATCCTGATTACGCCCTGCCTTTATAACCACAGCATCATCCCCCTGATCGAACACACAGTTCTCTATCAAGAAGTTGCGGCTCATTTCCAAATCAATTCCATCATTATTATGACCATGAGCCTTTACATCCAGATTACGTACGATACCACCATCACACATATAAAGATGTATCGTCCAGAAAGGACTCTGGCGAATCTTGAATTCATCCAGCAGCACATTTTTACACCGGTTGAAATGAATCAGATGAGGACGAAGATGGTTTTCTCCTTTTGCCATCTGACGCTGTTCTACAGGTACATCGGTAGAAGCCATCGTATATAACTCTTTCAAAGCATCCATGTGAGGTTTAGGACGTTTGAACCAAATTTTCCAAGTATCCATAATAGGAGCCAGTGTCCCTTTTCCGGTAATAGCAATATTCTCACAATCCATAGCATACAACAATGGAGAATAGTTATAACACTCCATACCCTCCCATGAAGTCATCACAGCAGGCAGATAATCAGAGGGGTTATCTGTAAAGCGTAATATGGCGTTTTCTTCCAAATGAAGATTTACATTACTTTTAAAATGAACAGGTCCTGTCAACCATTCCCCTTCAGGAACAACCACACGACCTCCTCCGGCCTTATTACAAGCTGCTATGGCTTTGGCGATAGCTTCCGTATTCACAGTTTCCCCACCTTTCACCGCACCATAATCCACAATGGAAAAATCTTGTTCGGGAAAAACACATTCTTTGATGGGTTCCATAGCAAAAGGAACATCAACAACTACCGTTTTATACTTTGGAGCCGGTGCCGTACATGATACAGCAAAAGCTACGGCCGCAATACCAGCCAAGGATTTTAAAAAAGTCTTCTTCATTTTATCAGTTGTTTTTCATTGTAATTTCTGTATGCACAAATATCCTGAATATCTTTGTTCACCCTATTTTATCCGAGGCGTATAAAGGTATATCTGATCCAATACCACACCTTCATCCAATGCGGTAAAAATTAAACGATGGGAAGCTTTCCGTGCAACAGGAAGAATCATCCGGCGAACAGCCTGATTACACAAAACATTCTCCTTCCATTCTTCACTGCGTCCTTTGGTTTCATACGAAACAGCCTCCGTGGCACTCCCATCCAAAGAAATGGTAAAACGCAACCGTTCTCCTTCTACCGGATGATTAGGCAACAACCGTACTTCCACCTCGACAGAATCCGTTTCCCATGCAGCAAATTCAAAAGTCAGTTCTTTCTTTTTCTCCACCGCTACCGCCTTTCCTTCATAGCCCAGCCCTTCACAAATAACTGATGCCCCTTCAGCACAATCAGCACCATTCCATGTATAAACAGCCTGACGTTTTTCAGGCAACCCGGACGATAGTACTTTTCTTTCCACCCGGTTGAAAACCGGAAGTCTGCGTGGTTGGAAATCCATCATACGGTTCCATTTTGTTGTGTTATAGGTTTTTGTCAATGAAACTATACTGTCATACGCCCTGTCACTATCCGCCCAATCAGCCTTTCCATGACGCGCCAATTGGGCTGTCAGCAATTTGTTATTCATTTGAGCAGCCGCCTGAACAGGATACTTCATCAACTGAAAATAAGTTTCTTTTTTCTGTGCAGGAAGCGCACGCCATTCCTGCTCCACCTTATCTGACAATTGTCTGTATGCGGCCAAACGTTCATTGATTTCCTGCTCACACCAAGGCAAATCACTGATCACTTTAAACTTAGGATCCTTCTCTTCCGTGCGGGTATTTCCCATAAATTCCGGCTTACGGATATAAGCCAAACGATAAGCTTCCTGCATGACGGGCTGTAACCGGTCAGCCCTATTTTTTCCAAACTCACGCTCCAGGAAATGACGTTGATGAGCAGCAACCCCCTGCTGCTTCACCGCTTCCAAGTTCCATGCCATATCCAGGAAAAGTTCTACCTGATATTCAACCGGTTTAATATCTCCGACATTCAATATCCACATTTTTTGTATACCCCGCTCGTATGCCAAAGACATTTGCTGGTATACCAAGGAAGGATGGGCAGTTCCCAACCAAAGATAATCATGCGGACGCCCCCAATAGGACACATGATAATACACTCCGTTTCCTCCCTTACGGGCACACTCTTCCGCTGTAGGGAAATGACGGATATAACCATAATTATCATCACACCACATCAGCGTCACTTCATCGGGCACTTGCAGCCCGGCATGGTATACATCCAAAACTTCCTTATAAGGAATAAAGACTTGAGGCACCTGGGTCACATCCTTATTAACATATTTAGTCAACAAATCGCGCTGGTCCTTCAATACCTTGGTCAAAACAGCTTTTTGTTCTTCTATGGTCTTAGCACCATTCATCGCACCGTCGTGCACGCCACGCATACCTAAAGTATACAGATTATCCAACCCTGCAACCTCCTTTACACGTTGCTCCCAAAAGGACAAGACATGAGCACTGTTGTGAACATAGTCATACTCTCCCACTCCATCCCGTTTCCACTCACCATTGGTATTCCGCATCATCGGTTCACAATGAGAAGTTCCAATGAAAATACCAAACTTATCAGCCACTTCTTTATTGCCCGGGGTAAAATAAAAAGGTACAGAGCAACCATGCATAGCCGGCCAGAAGGTATTGGCACGCAGACGAAGCAATAACTCAAAAATCCGTTCATGTGTTTTCGGACCGATTTGTCCTTTCACATCACTTGGTTCGTATGTCTGCCAGCTCCAAGGGGTAAGCCCCCAGTCCTCATCGTTGATAAAAATCCCCCGATACTCTACAGAAGGAGACTGCACATTCCGATAAGAAGCCGGTAGTTGAAAAATCTCTTTCTTTGCAGGAGTCGCATCTGCCCACCACTCCCATGGAGAAACGCCTATCAACCGTGAAAGTTCCATGACGCCATATGCAGTACCACGCTTGTCACTGCCGGCTATAACTAATTTACCATTGGAAGAAACGGTCAGCAGAAAAGCTTCTTTTTTATTTTTTATAGGAGACAAATCAACCCCTGCCTGATCGATCAAATCACTTTGTCCGATGGTTCCGACTATAATCATTCCTTTTTTACTTTCTGGAGTAACAATTATGCGGGTAGAAAAGACAGACTCTACATCACGATTGAGCAAATTCAAAGCTGTATGTACAACTTCTTCCTCTGAATTGCCACAGGCAACAGTCACCGGTTCGCCTGATTTCAAGACAAAAGGGTTCTGTCCATATACAGACAATACTGCTAAAAAGAAAGCTAGAAAAGAAATGAGTTTTTTGTATTTCATAGTTTTTATTTTCAATATTGCAAAAATAAGACGAAATAGGATTGGATTCCATAGAATAAGATACAATAATATGGAAATTCGTCCATAAAGCCTGTATTATTTATCGTATTTGCAATGTTTTTATGTCGAAGAATGCAAAAGTTCCAATAAACAGCTGCCACACCTACAGCTATAAAAACAATGTGCCAATATATCAATAGCTATGTAAAACATGACACAGCCAATTGATACAAAAGATTATTTCAGATGGATTTTGAAAACAAGACCACCGGAGAAGTATTGACAGCGGTTGAACTCTATCACCGCATTGATGTAGTCTTTCCAGAAACTGTATTCGACGCCAACATTAATGGTGCGCGAATCGTATTCAGCCATAAGGTTGAGGCTGTTGAGGGCTTTTATATATGTTTCTTCACCGGGGAGGCAGAAACGAAAGTTGGCACCAAAGGCTGGGCCGTCGAGATGGTAGTCTTCACGTTTGTTGTAAACGTAGGCAAGGTGGATACCTAGTTCACCGGTGTTTTTGATGGGAAGATGTTTAGTGAAGGCTAGATAGTATCGACAAAAGAAACCATTATAACGTTGATCATTACTTGATGAACCGCCTTCCCAACTACCTGTAGTAGGATCGTTTGCTCCTAGAACCATTTGTGGTGTCCATTCTTTCCACCACCCTTCTTTCCATACCCGCAACCGCCCATGAAAGGAACGATCCTGATTGACAAACTTGCCATAGGTTGAAGGTACCCAGTGATAAATCCCCGGCTTTGCTTTGACTAACACACAGTCATAGCCTACTTCCAACCAAGGAAATATCGTTATATTGATATAATAATTGATAGTGTAATAATTTCCCCACCACTCCTGCGAAGGTATAATTTGAGGACTGAGCGCACTCCCTCCAAACATAAAGGTCTTGTCGCGCTGCATCTCTGCTGTAGGCATCTGGAGTAATCCGGTGGTTCCATACATATATTGACCGTAACCTACTTTCGGACAAAAGGACATTAAAACGACTATGACCCAAAACCACTTATACCGCTGCTTCATTTTATATCATCTTTAGTCTTGCCCTCACAAACTGCGGCACCTTCCATGCCATCTTTTCCAATTTTGTAATTACAGGATTCAACCCATGCGATCGGTACATCCTCACATCCTCATGCCACATGTGTTTACGTCTGGCACGATCCGTGCTCATACCTCCCATACGCATCCGTACAATGTATTCATCAAGATAAACCACCGTAATATCACCTCCTAATAAATAACGGAATAGCAAATCGGAATCTGCCGCTATTTTATAGGTCTCATTATACAATCCACGTTTATGAATTACCTCCCTACGAATATAGCAAGTGGGATGTAGAGGCAACCAGCCATGACGTACCTTCCATGTACGATAGCTGCCACCCATCCAATTCCGAACTACTTTTTCCGTATCCTCCGAGTCCACAAACAAACCGTTACCGTATAAAAAATCAGCTCCCGTTTCTTTCATTTTTTCAACAATTCTGCTAACGACATGGTTGTCATAAAAGAAATCATCCGAATGCATTAATCCTATTACATCGCCTTGTGCCATACGGATACCTTTATTTATCGCTTCATACATGCCACGATCGGGTTCACTGATAATTCGGGTTATTTGATTACGGTACTCATTCACGATATCCATAGTACCATCCTCGGAAACACCATCCACTATGATATACTCTATATCCTTATAATCTTGTGACAATACACTCTCTATAGCTCCACGGATTGTTTTTACACGGTTGTAACACGAAGTTATGATAGATACTTTCATAGAGTTTTCAAACTATTTATGAGCATTGGATTTTATCCATTCCAAAGTACGTCTTGTTCCGTCAATACGTTTAACGGGTAAATCAGGAGCTATTTCTTGAATAGGATTTAATTCCAATACATTATTTGTAGTCATATTATGTAATCGAAAACTGGTCATGGGAAATATAACACCCAATAGCTTCAATAAATCGCCCAACCATCCGGCCAGTACAAAAAAAGAGTAAGGGATACGCGGTATTTTAATATTTGCACAAGATGCTATCTCGTCAGCCCACTCCGTTATATCGTATGGCTCATAATCACCCAAATAAAAAACTTTTCTCATAACCTTCTCTTCAGGAGCTTTCAATATTGAGAATATTTGATATATTGCATTATCAATGTAGCCGTACGTCTTTCTGCAAGCTCTTTTTCCCATGTGGAAATACATACGTTTCAAAACGATGTGAAAGAACTTGTTATAAGGTTCTCCGAACCAAGGTCCCCAAATACTGGTTGGCCGGATAATGCTCCATGTATAAGCAGGGTTCCTTGATTTGATACGTTTCTCTGTTTCCACTTTGCTTTCACCATACAAAGTATGTGGAGCATAATCCTCAAAATTCTTTGGTATATAGCCAGGCTCACAGACATACATGGAGGAAGCAAAGATAGCACGCTTCAAATTGGGGATATGTACCAAGACATCCAGCAGATTGGATACTCCCGCCATATTAGCATCATAATCCATTAGTTCTTTTCCATTCAAATCTGTACGGGCAGCTAAATGAATCACATAATCAGGGCTGAAATTCTTTATTGCCATACTCAAAGCCTCTTTATCACACAAATCTATTTGCTTCCAAATAAGCTCATGCTCCGATATTTTGGGCTTTTCTTTATCTATATTCAATAGACGGCAATCATTCCGTTGTAAAAGTTCTGTCACTAAATTAGTACCTATAAAACCGCTGCCGCCAGTTATTAAGATTTTTTCCATAATTTATCACTAAACATACAATAGTCCTCAGCAGATAAAAAAATAGATTTTTTCGCATGAGGAATCATTAAAAATTACATCAAACAAAACATACAAAGATCCATATCGCAACATCTTTAAATTTAGTTCATAGTCTAAGATATCAATTCCTGAATCTTAATTTAAATATTTATTCATATTCTAAATAGAACTCTTCCCAATCAATTTTACATTATGCTGGTTCCTTTTATCAAGTGGTGGAGGAGTCATATAATTGTGTCCATAAAATTTAATAAGGAAGCTTTCCGTTTCAGTCATGCCATTTACCATAATATCCTCGAAAGGAAGTTCTCTCCCTTTACCAAACCAATACTTAGGCTGTGTCTCACCCATTTTCTGTGGTCCTCCCAAAGTCGCGCCATATTCACATTTATCCAAATCATATCTGCGAGATACCCAGTCTATAAAACATCCTGCCCAATGCTGACTTATTACTTTTTCAATTCGAGTAATTTTAGCAAAAGAAATGAAGAATGACTCTATATTAGAACGTTCCTTCTCCAAATCAACCTCATTACTAAAATTAGAAAATTTATAAAATAACCTAGCAGTCAGATATGCCACACTAAACATCTTATATTTAAAAGTTCCAGGATTAGGCACACCGTCAATAATGAGAATATCTACCCAAACAGGCATTTCTGCTCTTTTCAGGCCTTTTCCGACCTCAAGTTTATACCTTGTATCCACAACATGAGCAGCAGTCCATTGATGCCCTTTCTGTTGAATTGTATCTAAAAACATATATTGTGGAAATTCATTCTGATACTGCTTCAATCTCTCGAAATCTTTACAAGACATTGCAATATCCACATCATCATCCCACGGAATAAAACCTTGATGACGTACAGCCCCTAATAGAGTTCCCCCATATACATAATACGTCAAATTATGACGTTTACAAATAACAAGAATCTCTTTCAAGATATTCAGACCAACCCGTTGAATTTCATTTAGATGTTCATACTTATCCATCATAATTTACTCAATATTTTAATTGTCCTTTGTATTCCTGATTGAATATCATACATAGCCCTCCAGCCTAGTTTTTGAAGTTTTGCACTATCAAGCCTTGCCTTCGTCGCTTTACTGTAGCCTGCACACTCCACCGCATCAGGAATATCAAATACGACATTTTTTCCCACAATATTTGCAATAATCTTAGCCAGATCCTTTAACATAATATCCGAAGCTTCGTCAGCGACATTATACGCTTCTCCCCTTTCTCCTACTAACAGAATATAGAACAATCCACATACGGCATCTGCCATGTAAGTATAAGAATAATACTGAGTTCCTTTACTCTTAAGCACAATATCCTCCCCCGCAATAGCTTTGCAAATAAATTGAGATATAGCCTTAGTGTCATTCATCAACATTGTCGGACCATAGGAACGGGTTAAACGCGGAATCACTATATCCAATCCTCGCTGTTTGATATAAGCCTGACATAAAGCCTCACCACACCTTTTGCTCTCAGGATAACCTGCCCTCATGGTATTACAATCAATATATCCACAATATTTTTCTTCAAATGTTTCAACATCTCCCCTATTCTCACCATAAATTTCATTTGAAGAAACAAAAGCGCAACGCAATGCATGATGGGCACAAGCAAACTCCAACATATTCTGAGTTCCAATAATATTAGTGGTTATAGTTCCTATCGGATCTGTAGCATAAGCTATCGGATGCGTATTACTTGCCAAATGAAGAACATAGTCCACATCACCTATATCATTTCTCACAAAAGGAAGATTGATATCGTATGATATAAACTGAAATAAGGAAGATTCGTAACAATAACCGAATTTTAATTTAGCCTTATCCTCATTTCTTCCAAGAGCATAAATCTTACAATTCAATTTTCGTTCCTTATTCAAATACATGACAACATCTATCAAAAAGTTACCAACAAGTCCGGTAGCCCCAGAAATCAACAAGGTCTTATCTTGTAACTTATTCCAAGGAACAGGTTGAGCAACAACATTCATTATATCCTCTTGATACAATGCATTTTCTATCAGTTTCATTATTTCAGCCAATTATCTTTTTCCTTTTTCAAATATCCTTTAAACATTTCCAAATCATCCTTCGTTGTCAATTTGATATTTTTATCTGAACCAGCTGCAAAATGAAGGGTTTCCCCCAATTCTACCATCATCGTATTAGTATAGGAAGAACCATAAATACCTATCTCTCTTTCAAATGCCTCATGATATGCCCAATCCAATTTTTCAAACTGATAAGCTTGTGGAGTGGAAACTCTTCTTAGACTTTCACGTGGAATATATTGTTTGGTTGTATTCTTGTCGTCAGGATCCACTACAAAAATTTGTTCATTATAAGGCAATGAGGTCACTGCATTTCCATACTTTTGAGCCTTCATGATCACATCCGTAAGAACCGTTTCGTCCACTAATGGTCGAATACCATCATGGATCACTACTATATCATCAGCACCTGCTTTACCTTCAAGATTGAATACACCATTTCTTATGCTCTCCTGACCAGTATTCCCTCCACTTATCACCCATTTAAGTTTAGTGATATTAAACTGATGAGCATAAGCCCAAAGAACATCATGCCAACCGTCAATGCATACCACCTCAATAGCATCTATTTGAGGATGTCGCTGAAATCCTTCCAATGTATATATGAGGACAGGTTTATCATACACATTGATAAACTGTTTCGGAATGTCCTGACCCATTCGATGACCTGAACCTCCCGCAATAATTATTGCAACATTCATATTATTTGTTTTATATAATAAAAAAATCTCCTAATAATGACAGATATTGATTTCTTCAAAACAGTATTTATAGTTGAAAGAAGCGGATTCTTAATCATTAAAAATTTTTTATTAATTTCATATCTTTCCTTAAAATAAATAGGTACATTTTTCAAAGCTTGCGAAGTTCCACCTATTACAAAATTAGCAACAACGACATGTACTAATTTCATCTTATAACCTGCATTTATAATTCTAACAATTAGATCATAATCTGCTATTATATGATATTGTTCATCAAAACCTTTCATTTGCTCTATTACATCCCTCAGCATTACCATGCCTTGATGACAACCCAAATTTGGAAGCCCTGATTTTAAACATCTAATACTACCATCTAAACGTATCAAATTAGTATCACCACTTAAAATTACAGCATTCACATCTTCTTCTTTCATAAGCAGGCGCAAACCATCTTCCTCCAACCAATCATCACTACCAAGATAATAAATCCATTTGCCTTTAGCCTTTTGCCACCCTTTGTTAAATGCATCATATATACCATTATCAGATTCTGATATATAACGAAAGCGAGAATCAAGTTTTACAAAATTATTTACAATTTCTATCGTTTTATCTTTTGAATTTCCATCAATAACCAAACACTCCCAGTTTTGATAAGTTTGATTCATGACACTTTCAAGTGCTCTTTTTATAGTTCTCTCAGAATTATAAGTTGCAATAATTATGGAAACATTAAATTTCATAGACAACACTTATATAAATTTTTAAAAGTTATATCCCAAGAATTTCATCCATTATTATTCTAAATGACTCATCAAATTTCATTAAAGAGAATTGTTCTCTTGCATATTTGAAACAATCTTGACGCATTTCAATATTTCATCATTAGACATTAATAATGTCTTTTGTATTGCGTCTCTGACACAAGTAATATGAAAGTCATCCAATATAATCATACAACTAGCAGATGCAAAACCACATTCTTTTGTTATAATTGGTATAATGCCATATGCCATACAAGTAGCTACCGCCGTACTCATTCCTTCTGAGCAAGAAGGAAACACTAAAAAATTATGTTTAAGTACAATCTCTCTATTAAAGGTCTCCGACATCACATTTATACGACCTCTATTGAAAATATTTTTCCCTTTCAACTTATCAAATAATGAATACTCTTCTTTTCGTATGCCATAACAATTCAATGATATATCAGGCAGCTCCTTTACGGCATCTATTACGATGTCTAAACCTTTATGAATAAATCCACCAGAACCAAACCATAATATATTTCCTCTGTTCTCAGAAATTACTTCTGCGATATCTACATCAGGGAATTTCCATTCCTCATTATAAATAGCATTAGAATTTATTTGTCTCAATCTATTAAACTCTTTAAAATTCAGTGCATTAAAATCTGAATTCATAAGAATACCATGAGTAGAAATCATAAATTGTTCTACATCTATAACCCCATTTCTTTTTATATCAGCATTTGTTTTTATTTTAGGATGACGCTCTCTAAAATAGTCCAGCCTTTCTTTGTATTTTGTTTCCACAACTAAAGGATGATTCTCTGTTACAAAATTTACTCTAATCGGTATATTCATTTTTGTACAGAATTCTTTATATGAATAACCTTGACCTATAATTACATCATACTTATGGTGTCCTAGAAATTTAAAAGCCGCTCTATCTGCATAATGACAAAAATCAACACAATACCCTCTTTTAATAAAATAATGAATCATTTGCGTTGCATGCAAAATATTAGCATGACACGGATTTTCATAATTTATATCAAGCATATTAGTATAACATATCAAGACTCTCAGCTGTTGTTTATCACATAAATTCAAGTTAATATTGGTCAATTCTTTAGCACGAAAAAAGCGTCCTAACCTTTGAGCACGCTCAGGATACCTATCCTTTAATATAGTTAATATAGTTTTAATCATTTCTTTCTTCTATTTTTAATCGTTGAAAAAGTTGTCTGTGTTTTTTAGATAATAAGCCATTAGCCCAAACAATGAATTCTCCATCGCTCATACGCCTAAAATAGGAAGAATAACAGATAGCAATTAAAGCCCATAGATCCACATCCGTTATAAGAAAATTATTCGCATCCTCAACCCACCCCCATGACCATCTCCAAGCGATAAAACACCCTAATATGGGTATGATTTTATTATTTGATCTATAAACTGCAAGATAACTACCACGTATATATATTAATGAAAACAAAAGAAGACCAACCAATCCCTCCCAAGTCAATATATTAGACAAAACCATTTCATTCTTGTGACGTTCATTTTTGTTATAAGATATTGTTTTATCAAACCAAAACAAAACACCGCTATAGGTGATATCAAATCCTCTGGCAGGAGTACGTCCCCAAATTAAATATTCATTATCAATAGCAGAAGTTACCACATCAATATACAACAAACTTCGTGTATCTTTCTCCACCACGTCACGTTCTTTGTTACTATGCACTACTTCTTCAACATCCGCCTTTCCTGCAAATACATCATAAGCATCACCAAATACAAAAACAAAGACTATTACACTACAAAAAAAACAGAATACCCGTCCAATTCTAATTATTTTGGTTGGCAACACATTACGAATATATATTGCAATTCCTGTTAATATAGCTACAGTTGCTTTTATGAATGGTGCCCTTTCTTCTTCTATATCTTTTGTTGCCAAGAGGACTCCCAACAACAAAATCATCATAGCTGTTTTCTTGGGGAATAAAGGGAAAAGACAAACAAGAACCAATATAGGCTGCATATAGAATTGAGTAAAGCCTAATTTAAAATAAAATAAAAACAAGAATGGAAACCAAGCATATTTATACCATGTAGACAATAAGTTCAAAGAAATAGTAGGTCTACAAAACAACCAACACAATACAGGAACCAATAAAGAAACAATCCCCACAAATAACTGACGATATTCAATGTAATTATCTGCAACAACAAATCCTATGACAGATAATATGTAAGTCCATCTTAAATAAAGATTCACATATTTATAATCCTCTGTTAAGTATTTTGGACATAACACATTCCTATACATATAAATTATGGTTATCACCGCAATCTGAACAGAGAACATTAACCAATTACCAAAATACATATCTTCTTCCATACATACATTCGCATGACAAATAGTCATAAGAATCAGAAGAAAACTTAGTGTGTGCAAAATTTTGGGCGACAACATTAATCCTTTCATCTAAAACATTTAAGATTTTTCTAAATTCACACTATTTTATATGTGCCTATACAACAGCACAATATCACAGATTCAAATTTGAATTCCTATTTAAGTGTTTGCCTCATATATTCCTTGTTACAACAATTAGTTCACGAAAAGTTCTAATGATATATACTCAAAGCAATGTCCTCATTACACAATCTTATATATTCTATTAAAGAACATATAAATAACAACAATGAAATAGCGCACGAGAATCATTTCCTCTGCCCACCATAAATTGGGAGTCGTTCAGCATATATTGAATATATCAAATCATCCAACATATCTTTATTCAATTTTTAGATATTGATTAATCAGTTTTATATGGCTTTCTATAATATTTCTTGATGAATAAGAATTTCTATATTGCCCCATATCAAAAGTAATTTCTTTATTTAGTATACTTCTAATGCCTTTCGCTAAATCATCAGAATCTTTAAATTTTGCCAGATATCCTGTTTGACCTGTTTTTACTAGCTCCGGTATGCCTGTTGTATCAAAACCAACAACTGGAGTTCCACACAAGATATTTTCTAATATAACAAGGGAGAAACTCTCACATAAAGATGGTGTAACAAAAAGGTCACTTGCATTACATATAAGAGACAACATAGTATCATCATATACTCTACCTAAAAAACGAATGGGATATTCTGTATTGTCAACCGTTTCTTGATTATAACCACTCCCATATACTACTACCAGAATATTATCTAAATCTATTCTATTTATTGCTTCCTCAAGATATTTCCAACCTTTATAAGGATTATCTTGCCCCGCAACACAACCAAAAGTGATAATTATTCTATCTTGTGGCAAATTCAAAATCTGACGAACGACTTTCTTATCAATAGGTTTAAATATTGTTTCATCTATCACATTAGGAATTGTATATACTATTTTATTTCTTAACGCAAATGATTTTTTAGCACAACTTGCCATCCATCGACTTGGAGATATGAAATTAAGATTTGAATATTTTGAAAACAATCTTTCTTTAGATTTTAAATGTGCACAAGGAAAAAAAGAATGCCATTCGAACATATTACAATTTTCACATGACAAATGATACCCTTCGCACTCCATACTATGATGGCATCCTCCAGTAAAAGTCCACATATCATGCATAAAAAAGAATATAGGTTTACCCGTCTTTGCTAAATTTTCTATATTATCAATAGACAACAAACCTGAAACCCAATGGACATATATAACATCCGCTTCCATTATCAAGGACATTGAAACAAGATCTCGTCCTATAGCAGGCAAAGGTGTATAAAAATAAACATCTTTTCTTATACGGAAAGTCTTTATCTTTTTAACTCCATAATCTACAATTTTTCCAAAGATTCTTCCTCGCTTAGCTACATTGACATAAGCATTATCCTTTTTAAAAGATGGCATCAAATTTAAAACATAAGAATCCAATCCATAATTTCGCATGATTGTACTAAGTCGATACGCTGCATTTCCAGAAGGTGGCATTGACGCCTGTATATGTACTATCTTCATTATCCAAATATTATTTCAAATTCATCAATATCATTAAAAGATCATTTCTTGTCGATTTTACAAAATCGAATTTTGAGTATATAAAATCTTGATGTATTTATATTATATTTATCACTATTTCTTTTGAAAATTTTCTATATATTTTTTTATCATATTTCGTTCTAAATGATTTAATCCTAATACATATATGAAAAAAACAGAAGAACATAAACTCAAAATCACAACTAAAACAAAAGAATAAAACGTTTGATTTAAACAATATCTACAATAAGAAGGTATAATAATTGCTACTGATGCTACCAACATTAATTTTAATATGCTCTCCCTTAAATACTCAAAGACACTTAAACCAATCATTGAGTTAACTAATATTACACGGACTATCATTGTAATAAATGCGACAATTATAGATAGGATCATTACAGATATAGGAGAACCACCACAAAATAACACCAAATATCCTAAAGGTAACATAGACAATAAACACAAAGAAGTAATCATTTGATATTTCTTTATCCTTCCAGTCGCATTAGCTGCAACCATTACAGAATTTGAAATAGAATCTATTCCAGTTGCAATAACAGACAATATAATAAACGAAGAAGTATATTCAGGAATATTGTCTCCAAGCCATAATTTTAAAATATAATCTATTTCTAGACATACAGGGAAACATACTATAAAAAGCAAATAACCAGTGTATTTAGAACTAACACAGATTAATTTTCTCATATAATCCAAATTATTAGCAGCATAACTTTTAGTTATCTGTGGATTCAATGCCATTTGTAGATTAATAGAAAATTGATTTAGCGCATTTGTCACTTGTAAAGAAATTCCCCTAGCTGCATTAATTAATGGACCCCAAAAAACATTGAGAATAATATTAGTTCCTTGAACAAAGGAAATACCTGCAAAATTGCCCATAAGATTCCAACCTGCAAAAAAAAATAATTCTTTCATCCCTTGACCATCTTTTACAAAAGAATATTTATAGGCTTTGAAATTCTGTCTACAATAAATACCATAAATCAATCTAACAATCCCTTGAACTATCAATAATAAAATAGCATATATAACTAATTTATCGCCTTCCCAATGGTACAAAAAGAAAACAACACCCAATTTAAACAAAACTTCCAATATAGATATATATGCAAATGCTGACATCTTTTCATGTGCAATAATCAAAGCATTATAAGGCACACTCATTATCAATATTACAGTTGACACTACCGCACATTGATAAACCCATAAAGCAGCTTCAAATCTATCTTGTGGAATAATGAGTTTATTATATAAAAACCATAGACCTATTGTTTCTGCAATAAGAACCAATATCAACGAAATTATGGCATGAGTTTGAAGGCTCAATGAAAAGATTCTTTTCACCCCCTTTTGATTATTCCTACCTAATTCAAAAATAAGGAATCTTTGTGTACTTGCAGTCATAGAAGAATTTAGAAATCCAAACATCCCTATAACTCCTCCTACAATATTATAAATGCCAAAATCCATCTCCCCCAATGAATCAATGACTATTCGACTCGTATATAAAGCCACCCCCATTACAAGAAACATCCTTACATATAGAAAAATAGTATTTTTCGTAAGACGTTTATTGGTATCAGATATTATTTGTTTCATTATAAAAAGATTATATACACTTTGCTAAAAGAAAAAGCATCTAACAAAATGTCCCGCCCCAAAAGATCATCAATTTCAGCTTACTGTTAGCGTCCAAAAATGACGTGTACTCCAAGGAAAGCCGCCACAAGGCGGTTCTCCAATAAATAACATCAAAAAAGATACTAAATTTTAATATTTATTATTACTCCAGTCCGATTGTCAAGGGTAACAAATATTCATAATCCCTACGTCCTTTAACAATTTCACTGAAAAATCTCTTGAAATAATCA